>PSRL01000074.1 GCA_003176035.1 Verrucomicrobiota bacterium | reverse complement strand
CGTTGCTCCATTCCCTCTCTCTTCAAAAATCCTATTCTGTAATCATTTTATACTGAATTAACTATAGTTAGCATAAAAACGGTATTGGTGATATATAAACGTTAAAAACGTTAAATAACATTCACCTATTGCCGCGGGAAAAGCATCTGCTTAAGATGCCGATCTGCTACCTAGAGAAGGTTAGTACTTTTCACGCCAATTCATTAAAGTGGAAGCTCTCAGAGAGCGGGCCCACAGCAGCGAGGGTAACTTTTTCGATACAAAGGAGCTGATTTGCAAGCTCCAGAACGTCATGAGGAGTGACGGCTCGCACCTTTGCATGCACTTCGGAGGGATCTATAATTCTCCCATAGGAGAGAATACTACTTCCTAGCGCAGAATTTCTCGAAGAAGTGCGCTCCAGACTCATCAGACTGGTGCCAATGAGGTATTCCTGAGCCCGACGGAATTCCGATGCTCCAACCGGCCGTTCTTTTAAATCCTGAAACTGTTTTCGGATGATCTCTAAACTGCGGTGTATGTTTTTTAAATCCAACCCCAAAGAAATATTTAACATCCCACAATCGGAAAGCAATAGCAGGTGGCTATTCACAGCATAACAGATACCACGCCGCTCCCTCAATTCCTGGAAAAGCCGGGAACTACCATTTCCTCCGAGAATCGTGTTAAGAACAGCTAAAGCATATCGACGAGAGCTATGCAGATTTTCACTTGGCAGAGCTAAGGCGATGTGAGTCTGAAGCAGATCCCTTTTCTCGACGACGATTTCCCCGGTAAGGATTCGAGGTTTTCGCTGCAATAAATTTTTTCCTTTGGGAAGATGTGCTAACCAATGTTCGGCCATTTCCAGCAATTCTTCGTGTCGCACCCTGCCCGCAGCTGTAAACAACGTATTTGCGGCATGATAATGCAGGGTACGATATTGTAAAAAATCCTCTCGGGAAAATTGAGCAATACTTTTCAAAGTGCCGGTGAGAGGACGCCCCAGGGAGTGATTCTTCCAAAAGCGAAGATTTAAAAGCTCCTGAACCAGTTGAGCAGGCTCGTCACATACCATCTGTATCTCTTCGGCAATCACCGCACGTTCGAGTTCAATATCCGCCGCCGCAAACTTTGGATCGGTATAGAGATCGCAAAGAACAGAGGCGACGGTTCGGAAATGCTGAGCGGGCGCAATCGCATAGTAACACGTATGCTCTTCAGAGGTATATGCATTAATCTCTCCGCCGATACCTTCGATATCGGTCATAATCCGGCGGGCGCTGCGTTTTTTGGTGCCTTTGAAAAGGAGGTGCTCAATGAAGTGAGAAATTCCATTGAGTTTTTCGGGCTCATGGCGTCCCCCGACATTTACCCAAAGTCCAAGGGCAACGCTTTCTGCATGTGGCATTTCACAACTGGCTACGCGCAGTCCGTTGGAGAGGGTCGAAAGGCGAGTTTTCATCCCTGATTTTTTCTTTCTGCCAGGATCATTTCGGCTAAAGTGAGTTCCTTTGGAACGGTGATTTTAAAATTCCAATCATTGGCCTCTTCGACAAATACCCGCTTGCCCATATTTAAAAAAGCGGTCGCTTCATCCGTTGCGGGAGTGTTCTCTCTGATCAAATGGGAATAAGCTTCGTACAGCTCTTTTCGACGGAATACCTGTGGAGTTTGCATTCGCCAAAGCCCCTCTCGCGGGAGAGTCCCGATAAGCATTTTATTTTCATTAGCCCGATGAAGAGTATCCACTACCGGCTCTGCCACACAAGCCGCACCACTGCGGATAGCTGTTTGGATACAACTCTCAATCAACCGAACTGTAATTAAAGGACGCGCACCGTCGTGCACGGCCAAATATTCTGATTTTTCTGCCGTCGCTAAAATACCGTTCCAAACGGAGTCCCGCCGTTCTTTTCCGGCAGGAACCAGAGCGGAGAGTTTTTTGATTTCATATTCTTGGGCGATATGGGAAAATTGCGCTTTGCGGCGAGGATCGCAGACTATGAAGATCTCCTTTATGGAGGGACTTTCTTCGAAAGCACGGAGGGTATGGGACAGTAAAGGTTGCCCGGCCAATACAGCTGTAAGCTTATCAAAGCCCATGCGCCGGCTTGATCCTCCGGCAACAATAATTGCCGTAACGTACGGAAACGATTCCACCGTTAAGAGAGCTGCTTCCGCACTTCCGCGCTGAGGGCTTTTCCATCCGCGCGGCCTTCCGCCTTGGTCTGTACGAGCTTCATGACCGCTCCCATTTGGGCATTTGAAGTGGCCCCCGCTTCCGCAATAGCTTCTCGAACTAACTGCTCAATTTCATCAGTCGTCAGCCCCTGAGGAAGGTAGGTGGATAAAATTTTAATCTCCTCACGTTCCTTGTCCGCCAATTCGAGGCGATTGCCTTTTTCAAAACCCTCCGCCGAATCCTGTCGTTGCTTAATTTGTTTGCGAATCACCTGGGTAGCTGCACTGTCGTCCAGCACTCCTTCCGCGCCTAATTTTTCAATCGCCGCGTATTTCAGAGCGGATTTTAACATGCGCAATACACTCAGTTTTAGGCTATCCTTTGCTCGCATCGCATCCTTTAAGTCTTCATCGATCCGGGAACTCAAATTCATGAGAGCAGCCTACGCACTTGATCTCCGTGAGCAAATCCTTTCTCTTGCTGATCTGTGTGATGTTAGAACCAATTCCAAATCCAGGTCTGGTCGAAGGGCGATTTTTTGCTCCCAGGGTTCCTAAAAGCGAGTAATGTCAGTTACCTATGTCTTCTGAAGTCCGTACCCGTTTTGCGCCTTCGCCCACCGGTTATCTCCATGTCGGTGGGGCACGTACCGCTCTTTTTAATTGGCTCTTTGCTCGCAATCACTTGGGAAAATTCATTTTAAGGATTGAAGATACTGATAAAAAAAGAAATACGGCAGAAGCCTATCAGGTAATTTATGATGGTTTGAGCTGGCTCGGGCTGGATTGGGATGAAGGTCCGCATGTGGGGGGAAACTTTGGGCCCTACTTTCAAAGCGAAAGGAATTCCATTTATGAAAATTACCTCAATCGCTTGGAAAAAAACGGCGTGCTTTATGAAGACGAAGGTGCCATACGGTTTCGTTCGCCGCGGAAGACTGTTATCGTGGAGGACATGGTCTGCGGTCGTGTTATTTTCGACATGTCTCATCCGGGAACCCATCCCGATATGACTCTCCGCCGACCCGACGGCACCTGGATCTTCCATTTCGTCAATGTCGTGGATGACATTGAAATGAAGATCAGTCATGTCATTCGGGGGGAAGACCATCTCTCCAACACACCAAAGCACATAGAACTCTACGAAGCCCTAGGGGCACCACGCCCTCGTTTTGCTCACATCCCTCTGATTCTCAATCATGAAGGGAAAAAATTAAGTAAAAGAGATGGCGGCGCCAGCGTCGACACCTATCGCGCTGACGGTTATGCTCCGGAGGCGGTCATAAATTATCTCTCTTTGCTAGGTTGGTCGCCTGGAGAAAACCGAGAAATCTTAAAGGTTCCGGAAATCCTTGAGCTCTTTGACATCCAATCCATCAATCGGCGAAATGCCATCTTCGATTTAGACAAATGTTTTTGGATGAATGGCCAGCACATCCTGCGGATGACCCTGGATCGATTTGCTGAGCTGGCCCTGCCTTTTATAGAAAAAGCTGGCGTTGCTTACGGCTCTAGAGAACGCTTGCTTCCGGTCCTCGCCATCGTAAAAGAAAAAATTAAAGTGTTCCGAGATGTGCCAGAATGGATACGATACTTTTTCACGGAAGAATTTGTCATTGATCCTGCAGCGGTCGAAAACACCCTTCGCAAAGCGGGCGCACTGGATCGGTTGAAAGCCTTGCGGGATTCCTACCAAGCGCTTGAGACCTGGGATCTTCATCATTTGGAATCCCGTTTGAAAGAAACAGCCACACAAATCGGCTGCAAAACCGGCGACCTCATTCATCCGGCCCGAGTCGCCGTCAGCGGTCGTTCCGTTGGTCCCAGCCTTTATCACATGTTGGAAATTCTGGGCCAAAAATCCGTTTTAAATCGATTTGAAAAAACGTTTCGCCAATTCTCATTATAATGACGCCTCATGAATTTTCCGCGGCAGATCTCATTCACAACAACCTCCGAGACCTCACTCCTCCTGCCAAGGCCGCCGTTTTCGGAGATCCTATCCGACATTCTCGTTCTCCTGAAATGCACAATGCGGCACTACAAGTCGCCGGTATTGATGCCCAATACATCCGCATTCATGTCCGGAAAGAAGATCTCGCTGCAAGTCTGCGTGCTCTCCCTACCGCCGGTTTTGTAGGTGCCAATATTACCATCCCTCACAAAATTGAAACGTTAAAACTTCTTGATCAAATAGATGACCACGCACGCATTTTAGGCGCGGTGAACACCGTCTCGGTCGAAAGTAATCACCAACTCAAGGGCTATAACACAGATGGTCCCGGCCTAGTGCGCGCTGTCCGCGAGGAATTTCAAGTCGACATCAGCGATTTGAGAATCCTGATATTGGGAGCCGGCGGTGGAGCCGGCCAGGCTATCGCAGCTCAATGCGTCCTGGAAGGGTGCGAAAGACTCGTTCTCGCCAATCGCTCCCTCGACAAAATTCAGGCCTTAAAAAAACGATTGGAACCCTTCTTACTCAATGAGCGTCTTCAAGGTCCGACCGACCGATTAATTGCTATTGGGCTCGACGAATCTTCGCTAGCACGCGAACTTCCACGGATTGATTTGCTCATCAACACAACAAGTGTTGGCTTAAGTGCTTCGGAGCCGCAACTCATTCCTAAGCACATTTTATCACCGCACCTTCTGGTATATGATACCGTTTATTCCTCGGCAAAGACACGTCTGCTGGCGGACGCTGAAGCAAAGGGCGCCCGGGTTGCAAATGGTCTGTCCATGCTTCTCCACCAAGGAGCCCTGGCATTTGAAATTTGGTTTCATCGCTCGCCCTCCCTTGCAGCCATGCGGCGGGGATTGACCGCCAACCGTTAAAATTTTTCTCTCCGCCTTAAGCAGTATGGAGATCGGCTATCTGTTTCCAGAGATTGAGTTCTTGTTCAGAGAGCCGCTCAGGCAAGCGCACATCCAGCACAACGAATAAGTCCCCTCTCCCACCTCCTTTTAAGGGAAGTCCTTTGCCATTCAAACGGAACTTTTTTCCATTTTGGCTGCCTTGGGGAATGCGCATCTTAGCCATTCCTTCCAGGGTGGGCACTGGCACTTCACACCCTAAGACGACTTTGTAAGCTGGAAGCTCGAGGTCATGATAAACATTGCCACCTTCCACTCGGAAATCAGGATGTTGCTGAAGACGCACACGGAGAAACAAATCGCCGGGCTGGCCGCCCGCTGTTCCAAGCCCTCCTTGTCCAGCCAAACGAATCAACTGTCCTTCCCGAACACCTTTCGGAATTTTTACGGTGAAGGTTTCTTGTTTTTTGGACCGCCCCCTGCGGAAAGAAATTTTGCGAGAAGATCCATTGAGAGCTTCTTCCAGGCTCACTAAGATGTCCGCTTGAACATCTTCCCCTCGCTCCGGCATTTCACCTCCGGCTCCAAAGGCTGAGAAGCCACCTCGTCTGGTGCCGAAAAGGTGCTCAAAAAAATCGCTAAATCCCGTACCACCAAATTGGAACTCTACGCCTCCCTCACCTGGTCCGCCAAACCCCTGCCAGTCTGGCGGGGGTTGTCCGCCGGCTTGCTGCCACCCCTGCCCATATTCGTCATATTTTTTTCGTTTTTCGGGATCGCTGAGTACTTCGTAAGCTTCGTTGATCTCTTTAAATTTTTCTTCCGCAGCTTTTTTGTCTTTAGCAATGTCGGGATGGTGTTTTCTCGCTAGCTTACGAAAAGCACTTTTGATTTCTTCGGATGTTGCGGAACGAGAGATACCAAGGGTCTCATAGTAGTCACGAAATTGAACGGCCATGCGGAACGATAACCGGATTCCATTCCCTTGACAACGCGGACTTCATTGCGGCGCGGGAATCCCAGGGTACGCAGCATTCCTATTAAGACGCTGAAACCTATCCTAAAAGCACTTGTATCGGCCCTATCAGCTTCCTGAGAAAGCTGTAAATCAGGAGGAAGGATGCATCTTCTTACCGTTGATTTCCGAAAAGAAAAGCGAAACTCCGTGATGCTTTTCGCTGCCTGCTGAAATTTTATTTCTGCCATAACAAGGAAAAGGCTGCGTGGGCTCCCTCTTGTGAGGACGCTGTTTCAAGTAACGATTGGGGTTTTTGAAATTCAGCAATCAGGTCCTTGTAAAGTTTTAAGTAGGCGAATGCTTGTTTCTCATTTGAATAATTTTCCCTTACTTTTGCCACGAGACGCGAACACAACTCGGAATCATTTTTTTGAAATAAGCTGAGGATAAAATGGGCTGCTGCTTTCACGTCACCTATCTCGAAGAGGCAGCGAGGTTCGTCATTTAAGATGTCCGAAGCTCCACCCACACGGTGGGAGATCACAGGCACACCGCAGGCAATTGCTTCGAGAATCACATTCGGCAAATTGTCTTCCACCGAAGTAAAGAGTAGTACATTAGCGCTATTATAAATCACCGGCATTCTATCCGATCTAATACTATTATATCGGTCCACGCACCAGCCCCTGGGTCTAAACTGATCGCTGTCGGCACCGCAGGAAAGAACTCGCATCTGTCCGGTTGCGACAGCCCGTCGTCCCACGGGGTCTCGTCGAATTTGCTCCAATATCGCAATGGCATTCTCAACTCCTTTTCGAAACTCCCGAAACCCATACATGGTAACTAAAATATACCACACGTCCTTCTCGACATTGAGTTGAGACCGACAAATTGCCTTTTCGAGCGGTTCAAAAAGGTTGGAGTCCACGCCATAGGGAATATGGTGGCTGACACAATTTCGAGCGACGGAGCTCTTACGAATGTTTTGAAGCATCCACTGGCTTGGCCCAATAAACACAGGTCTTGCGGCAGCGATAGCTGAAGACATCGCCTTTAAAGACCGGGCGGTATAGTCTGCCGGCTCCCTAGCGAGTTGAGGGCATTCTCCACAGGCCTCCATAAACCGATTGCAGCCGGCTGAGAAATGACATCCTCCAGTCAATGGCCGCATGTCATGAAGTGTCCAAACTACTGGCTTACCCAAAGCGGCTAATCCGAAGACAGATCTGCTGGAAAGGAACTCGGCAGTCCAGTGTAAATTAATTACATCAGCTTCGCACACCAAAGGATGCCGAGAAAGATCACAGCCAAAAAGATCTATTGAAAAATGGGTATTGGATATGTGGGTACGGTTCTTCCAAGCTAACAACTTGGACACTTCCTTAAGAAGAACGTCACGCCGGCTATGAATAGCTCGGTTTTCTGAATCCAAATTGAAATAACTTTCGCAAAAAGGCAGTCCTTTCGGGTCAGCAAGGGAAAGCACCGTACTCTCGATTCCTAACTGACGGAGACCAAGATGTAAGTTGAAAGTCGCGCGCGCAGCTCCTCCTGTGACAATGTTGGTACAAATATGGACAACTTTCACAGTACTGGTCCGCATTTAGCAAGGTGGGAAGCTCGCCAGGTTTCGGATCACTTCACAACGCCTCCCGTTGTTTGGCATGCATGATTGGAATTCCTTGTGGATCCAGACCGTATCTCTCTCGAAGAACTTCATGATTTACACGGATTTGATCAGTGTCATCTAAAAAAAAGAGTGGTGAGCTTTCAACATTTTCCACATGGGAATTGGGTGGGACTTGCGTAAATGAAGGAATATTTGCGCCCGGACCAATGATGGAGTTGGAACCAATAAGCACATTTTCCCCGATACAAATGGATTTTTTTCGTAAAAAACGTACTTCCGTTTTTTTGCTAAAGTTTACGGATTCCAAGCGGACATTATTTCCGATTTGCGTGCCGGAACCGATTGCCAAAGGGTGCGAAGCACGGATGCTGACTCCATCACCAAATGTCACATTGTCTCCGATTCTCAATCCGCGAGGTCCGCAAATAGTCACCTTGTTTCCAAACCGGACGTTTCGCCCTACCTGCGCACCGCCCAGCAACAAGAAGAGATCAATAAACTTTTGGCGCACAAATCTGAGAGACTTGATTCTATGATGCCTATCCAGCCATTTTAATAGTTTTCCTCCTAAGCGATTTTCAGAAATCCATGGAGCTGCCGCCTCATGTAAAGCGTTGCGCAAATGCCCTCGCCGGAGAAATCTCCAATAGCGAGGCCTAGAGAGGATGGCGAGAAGAGTTTGGCAGGCGATGTCATCCAGCAAAGGCGTCATATTCGGAGAGAGAATTATTTCTCGCACATCGCTATATTCAGGCTTTGTGAGCGTCGATAAAATCTCGCGAAGGACATCTCTTTGTCGTTTAGCTCCTGAGCGCGATGAATGACTGTATCCGGCGGCACTCTGTCTCCAACAGGCGAGTGGCACGGGAACGTATTGAATGCCGGTACGTAATGCCGCAACATGCACGGAAAACCAATCGGTATGCCATTTCATTTTCTGCGGGAATCCTCCTGCTGAAAGCAATGCTTTTGTCGGAGCAAGGGAGGCATGGGTTGCGATGTATGCTCCGTCTCTCCCTTCCCGGAGTGTCTTTTTTAATTCCTGTGGAAGGACTGCTTTTCCAGTCATCCATTGAGGCGGAAGGATCGCCTCAACGTAAACGCTACTTCTACGCTCCATGTAAATGACATAGAAATCCGAAACGATGAGGGGGTTCTTCAAATCCCGACTCCAGAGTGCCCTCTGTATACTTGCCGGACACCCGGCATCGTCACTCGCGCCAAAGTAGGTGTAATCGGATTGAGAGGCCGCCAGACACTTTTCTAACAATGCTACAGTTCCATGATTGGAAGGATGCAGCACGGTCTTCATTCCCGGATATAAATCAAGAATGGCTGCAATATGTTTTTGAAACTCCGCAGGAGAGCCATCGTCATGCAACTCAAATGAGACTAAATTAGGATCAAAATTTTTTGCTTCTGTTAAAAGCGAATTCAAAAAATGCGTTTGCCGGTAATGCAATAAAAAGAAGGACAAGGTTTCCTGAGGGGGCTTCCTCATATCGATCATTGTTTCGATATCAAGGCATTCACTCCAAGACTTTTGCGGAGACCGTCAAGCTTATCTTTATTTCCGTTGGTTTTCGGATTAAAAGGCGCGCTGAAGTATTCAAAGCCGCTGCGTCCCTGGGCATCTTTGGGAATGACCGATAAAATGAGGGTCCCCACATCTTCGGGGTGAATGCGGAAAGCTTGTCGGTCGGTAGTTTCAGACACCAGCTTTAACGTCCCATCATTTTTTGCATTCCAAAGTTTCCAACACGAGCCGCTCTCGGGAATCTTCTCGCTGTGAAGATAAGCATACGCTGGAGTTACGGCTAATTCATTCGCGCCAACTCGTTGGCTAGTGAAACGCACATGCGCTTGTTTTGGTGTATCGGAAACGTCCTTTGGCAGTACCTCGTTCACCTGCAGTACCAGCTGATTGTTGAGGTCAGAGGCCTCTTTATTATCCCTGGAGAAGACTCGGAGTTGCTCCCCCTGCCAGACATAGAGCGTCCCGCTAGGAGCATCCTGATGGAAAACAAATTTCAGAGAACTATCCGGAGGTATTGAGACATGCCCTGTTGCCACCGTTCTAAATGAAGAAATGACGTTTTCGACGCCGGGATTTAACAGTCTCTCACGTGCGGAAATGAGCGCTATTTTTTTTATCTCCGAATTTACAATTTCCAGGATCGGCTTGCCCACGATCAGAATATCTCCATGCGGCACGAACTCCACGTGAATGTCAGGCCACCATTTGGCAAAGGGCTTTTTTTCCGGTACTGATAGACTGGAGAGAGGCTGAGCTGGTGGATGGCCACCGCCAAGATAGGGTATGGGCTTGTGATCCAGTCTGACGATCACCCAAGCATCCCATCGACTTTCGTCTTTGACAACAAGCTGGTGCTGAAAGGGACTTTTTTCCAATCCCACTGCGGTGCGAACAATACTGGCATTGAGATATCGAGGAGGAGCTTTTTCTCGTCTGAGAAGGCTCTCTGCGCGACTCGCTCCGATATTCAAAGAATAAGGTTGATCATAAAATATATAAAACTCCGGCTGAGCGTATTTGAGAGTTTTTCCTTTTTCAGAGATCCAGAGGTTTTCGGGATTCCAGCGGAGCGGAACGGGTGGAACATTCTTTGCCATGTTTTCAGTCCAATAGCCAGGGTTCCATCCCCAACTTTTAGTCGAAAAAGCAGCCGGCACTGTGTAATTGCTCGCAGCTAATCCCTTTCCTTGAAACATCGCTGATTCCAAAACAGCCATGAGCCGCCCAAAGGTGGGCGGTAGCAATTCCACAGAAACCGCCTGCACTCGGACCCAAAAGGTCAACATGATAGTTCCCGCCCCAATTGCGGCGCCAGCCACACACGCTAATCCCAGCGGCGCCTGCAATAAAGGCGACTGGAAATTCCCCAGCCACACCTTAGCGCTCAGGCCATAGCCCCAAAGGGCTAAGGCTGGTATTAAATACATGGTGTAGGTGGCAATCGGACAGCATCGATCCAGGTAGCCGGTCGCCAAGTAGCCTGGCGACCAAAACCAGGCCATCAGAAATGCGGCTCCAGTAGCGAAGAGGAGCGGAAGGGCTGCCTCAAATTTGTTGCTGAATATGGCGAAGCGTGGATCCCCGGCCATAAATACATGTGCAACCAAATAAAGTGCGCCACCCAAA
This sequence comes from Verrucomicrobiota bacterium, assembly GCA_003176035.1. GTDB lineage: Bacteria > Verrucomicrobiota > Verrucomicrobiia > Chthoniobacterales > Xiphinematobacteraceae > Xiphinematobacter. The sequence continues at coordinate 17,746 of PSRL01000074.1, read as the reverse complement.
ATTCCTGCAACTAATAGGTAGGGAAAAACCTTTGGCATCATCATGAGGTTCCAGATCGATTTCCAGTCTGAGGAAAATCTGGACTGATATCGACTCACCACAAATGCGATGCCTGCCAACAGGATTGCTCCCGTTACTAAATATTGAGTCTTCGCCGCTTTTTTTGAAACGTCATAGTTGAATCTGAGTGATGCCCATGCAAAGAAAATCGCTGCTCCGAGTATGACTACGAGGTTAATCGCAGACTCTGATATCATTGAATAAGCTCTGGAATTACCCTGTACGGAACCGGTCCAAGATAAATAATCTTTTAAGACATTTAGGAGGAGAAAACACCATCCCATCCAGACGATGCACAGTGCTAATCGATTTACTATAAAAGCAGCGGATTGGGTAAAGGAGGGGCCTCTATTTGCGGAGGGCGATGCGGCCGAATCGGCATAAGCTAACTTTAGAAACTCCTCTCGAAAAACCCCGCTGTTTACGATCCAATGGATGAGTAAGGCACCAAATCCCAGGCCACTCAAAATCAGAAACATGGGAGACCAAGGCCCCAGAATTCCACGAAAGACGCTTGTGATCAACCATGTTACCGAATAAACTCCGGGATTGTTCGCGAAATTTCGAAGGAACAATACGTCCTTTTCTTGCATGAATTTCACTGCTTCAGCTAGTTTTTCCGGATCGCTAATGATATTGCGCAGCGTTACGGTATAATATGCATCGCGGAGCATCGATGTGTATCCATAATAAGCAATTAATTGGCCCGCAAGTATCACTCCAGCTAAGACGCCACCGATTGTCACCACAGTGGCAATTTTTAAAAACATTTTCTTCTGTCCCCTCCAGCAAAGGATCGCTGCGTAGACGACGGTCGCTGTCCAAACGAAGGAAGCAAAAACGAGTTCCGAATAAAATATGGCTAAAAATAAAAGTGCCAAAAGAATCCATCGGTCCAGTCGGCCACCGTCCCGGGAGAGGCGATGTGTTAAATAAAGAGCTCCAAAGAAAAATAGCCCCTGCCACACTCGCCAAGTGTTCACCTGCCATTGAGCAAAAAGCAGGTAATCGGTCATCATGAACAGGCAAAATAAGACAGCAACCGTTTCACCAAAAACCCTTCGAGTGAGCCCGAAAGCCGCCAGGAGGCTCATGACACCGATAGTAAATGTGGTGATGGCTATTTGTTCACGTGCTGTCTGAAATCCAAGAAAGTACAAAAGTGTCGCCCAGAGACGCGGGAAGTTGCCCTGATGAGTGTGGACAAGAGGGTGCGCACTGGGGTTCTCCCCGCTGTATTCGCAAGCCTCGTCAGCTAAGCCTTTGTTTTTCGATATCCCATAATCGTAAGTGTTTTTTGCGTGTGCGAGATTGCTCCATGTCTCGTTGTTGTCCATCACATACGGCAAAAAATCGCTAAAGCATAGGAGGAGAAGGTAGCTGGCGCAGTACGCAACCAGAATAGTCAATAAGCCGCCGGAAATGCGAAAATCCGATAGTTTCGGAGCAGGTTGTTTCTTAAGTAAATGCAATTATCTGTTTATAAGGAAAATGCAGTTAATGACCGGCTCAAAAAAAATTCAAGCTGTTTCGCTATACAATTTAGGCAACGGTCTTGAGAGAGGTTTCAGTTTGGCATTTTCCATTGGTAGAGCTTCGGCGTGAGAGGATATAAAAAACGGGGAATTTTCAGCCAAGGGAGGCTGAAGACCGGTGGGAATACGGTAAAAACGGAATCTCGGAAGACAGTGATTTTTAGGAGGCTGCCAGTAGGAAGGAATTTTGCAGCGGCATTTCGCAAGTCATTCCCTTGCCAAAAATACATGTCCAAAAGGTTTGGAATCCGACTGCGGGCCTGATTCCAAAGCAAATTTTGAAACATCGCGAAAAAATACATTGGGGTCATTTCAAAAATAAATAACTCTCCCCCGTTCCGAAGAACACGACCAAACTCTTTGAGGGCACAATGGACATTTGTCCGAGTGTCAGAAATCGAAGTGCCTACCATATGATGAATGGAATAAAAGCAAACCACACAGTCTACCGAATGACTGGCGAGGGGAATTCCGGCAGCCGATGCTTGCAGGCGTACCTGGACGTTTTTATTTGCTCTGATGGAATTGAATGAGGGTTCCAACCCGATGACTGAACAATTTTTAGGCGGCTGATAAAGTAAGGTCGGGCCGCATCCCACATCCAGTACGGTCATTCCCGGTTTTAAATAAGATTCGAATAATCGGACTTGCTGTTTATAACCAAAATTCCATGCTGGGCTCCCCCCTTCATGCCCGGCTTGCATCACTTCATACTTATCGTCAAAATAGGAAGTTGCACTTGATTCCATCATGATCGCAACGCCGTCTTTCATTTGCCCTTCAAAACCGCATTGGTCACAGACAATTCTTTCTTCAAAAACCCGTATCGGTAAGTGAGCGTTCGGACATGCAAGCAGCTTTTCTATATGGGAGGGAATTCTCATGAGATTTTTGTGATGTAAATGTTTGCCCTGATAGCGCACGCCATATGGGCTTTTTAATAATAACTGATTAAAAAACAATAGATCAGCGTGATTCTGGTGCTCTAGGGCACTTGCTTTCAGGGAGGAGGTGAAAGATAAAAAATGCTCGCGGAGACGACTATCCCTGGTTTTTCGCCATTGAGTTTCCAGTCCTCCCTCCTGACTCCGGAAAGGGAAGCAAACTGGCTGGCACATGCATATTTTTCGATATTAGTAGGTTCATCGTCTGATCTCTGTAAAACGACTAAAATGCTGTTAGGGTCAATGGGACTATCAATAGCCGGAACACTCGCCTGTTCTGAGCGGAATTCAATATCCCCACCATATTTTCTAATCAGCTTCATTCCGCTTTCCTCAATCTGCCAACTGGGGAATTCGGCAGCCCCTTTCAGTAATAATTCATAGAATCCCTCATGGTGATAGAAATTATTTGGAAAAATAACAACAATGCGTCTGCCCTGAGCAAGGTCCAGGGTCCTTTGAAAAAAGGCATATCTCACATCGGCTCGATCTTTGGATTTCTGGCTTGGGAGAAAAAAGCTCTGATAGGGGAAAGTCATCAGACAGACCCCCAGAATCGAAATCATACAACAACCATTTAGAATGCGGCCGCCCAAATTTTTAGAAACCATTCCAAGCAACATCAAAGTCAAACACAGGAGCCACTGGGGTGACTCGTAGAGCGTGGTCTGAGCGGGACGTTTGATAACGGCGTAGATATAAAATGAGGCTGCGAGAAGGATGCCTGCCAAGGATACAACTGCTGTCGTTTCAATGGGCTTTCCCCTCAGCATCAAGATTGCCGTGGCAATAAACGCTATGGGAAATAGCATGGACAAAATTCCAAAATTGCAAGTTTTGATCTGTGTCCAAAAAAGTGTATTCCAAAAATCCGGTTCACCTCCGGGATTTGCGACAAATGCAAGCCACGTCGGAGCTATATCAAATAAAGCCGAAACCTTTCCAAGGAAGGCTAGCCAATGTACAAGAATAAACCCAATAGCAAATGCAAGGCAGGCAATAATTCCTCGTATGAGTAAGGATAAAAGCGAAGGTGTAGAGGCTAGAAGGAGCGGCATCATCACAACGGGAGCAAACGCTGCCAGGGTGATCTTATTTGCTGCAAATACACCCAAAAGAAGGGATGTGAGTATCACACGCCACCAGTCGAGCATCTCCTGCCGCCTGGACCAGTTGACAAGAAATAAGAGAATCACCGCCGGTGCTAATGCCATATTGAGCCGTGCATAATCTGGCATCTGTGCAAAAACAAATCCGGTTAATCCAAATCCAAATACCGGAGTCAGCCCCGCAAAAAAAATTAACAGTTTTTGGGTGCCATCCAGGCGTTTTGAGAGTGCTGCGGCACAATATACAATGAAAACCAGGAGAGAAACGATCCACTGGGTCCAACACGCAAAAAGATTAATATGCGAACGGAGATCCATTGATGCCGCCGAGAGGAACGTCCGCGTAAGCCAGTAGGAGCATTGGTTTAACATGTTTAAAAGGTAACCAACACCTATGGCAATGCTTTCGCCGTTACGCACCCTTTCGCAAAAGAAATATCGATAGGCCATCGCTTCATTTGCAAAATCCGTAAAATCCGCCCGAAAATAGAGACACGTCAAAAAGGGAAAGGAAAACAGCAGGGTGCAAAGTAATGCGCCAACAAACCACGGAAAACCGCAGTCCAACTTCCGCCATCCGGGGTTTCGTGCGAGGTGCATCATAGAGCGATATCCGGCTGACCCCCACGTTGGCGATCGGGCATTTCTTTGTAGGCCCCCTGATGGCGAAAGAAACTCCGCAATACTTTGTAAGCCCTAAGCAAAATCCGCCCTCTTACGGTAAGACGCAGATGCTCGCCTTCCTTCCCTAAGATGCCCAATTCCAGCATTCGCTGAATTCGACCGCCAATAAAATTATCGTCGGCGGTTTCCGCTTGAAATTCCGGTAAGCAGCCATCTTCCTTCAACTGGATCAAAATAACCACTGAAATGCTGCCAATCACAAAAGTGAAAAGAAAAATATAAAGTTCGCAAGCAAATGCATAAATTACGGCGGCTTCCAGTGCCTCCAGTGAGGATCGCATTTTCAGCAGAATTGCCAGGAAGATGCCTCCTACGAAAAATCCGCAGCTTAAAAAACTAAAGACGCGATTCTGCCGCGGCCATAATTTCACAGCGCCTAAATGGCCAGCCACGCTGGTTAAAAAAGCGGCAACAGCCATCAGTACGATCATCGTTTTAAAATCTCCCCGCCAGTCAACTCAGCCACCAGACGAAAAAAGGAGGCCAATATCGCCCCCGCAAAAGTCAGTGTGATATTTTTTTCCTGAGCTCGGATCAGTTGCAATCCGGAAAGCGAAGCGAGTCTCCGTTCAATCTTAAAATCACCCAATTTTTGCAACTGGCTCAATTTCCTAAGCTGCGATAAATCACTCTCATTTCCGATACTCTCCAGTAATTGCAAAGAATAACTTCCCTGAGATAAGCTCCAGAGTTCAAGAAAACTGAGACTGTAAATACCATGAAACGCCAGGGCGGAAATCCACAAGCCCGTGCCAAATTTATAAAAAGCACACAGTGCGAGCACAGACGCGCCAAACCCCAAAACTGAATAGAAATGATAGCGAAAAATGCCTCTTTCTGTTTTGCCCCAAGACGATCTTCGCACAAATTGAATGTAGAGGACAAAATGGGACAGGATATAAGAAACGGAAAGTAATAAGAAATATTTCATTAGTTCCGGTTGTAGATCACTCCAAATGTGGCAGGCAAAAAGTTTACCACAATATCAGAACATTTATTACTTTCACTGCAATATGCGACTTATGAGTTAGTAAACACTCTCATTACAACGTTCCGAATATTCGGTGTTCATTTTTAAATTAGAGCATCTCGAAACATTTTCACGAGGGTGGACGGCTGCGCTATAGAGAATTCTACGCAATCGTTTTGTTCCAATTCGAAATAGGGTGTGGCCGGTGGAGAGAAAATTGCGAAAATGGAGAGGCGATTTGCGACCTGGGCGATCAAAGTGAAGACCTTGGACGGGGACCTCCTTCACCGACGCTCCCTCTTCAAGAAGGGTGGTGATTAAGTCCGCTTGAAATCCAAATCCATAATTATAGGGGGCCCAGCGCATGACGTGATATCGGAGATAGAGTCCACAGCCATTGTAATAGCGAATTTTATATCCTCCAATTTTATCCACCAACAACGTCCACAGTTTGGAGATCAACCGACGAAAATAACTTTTGCCCGGCAACGAGGGATAGTAAGGTAAAATCATGTCGGCAGTGCCCCTCTCGCGGAGAATGTTACTCATAGTTTCGCAAGGTTCTACATTGTCTCCGCAGACAAGTCGATAATAACGCCCTCGCGCCAAAAATGCGGCATCAACAAAGGAGCGCGCCAGTCCGAAGTTGCGCGAATTCCTATGAATCCGAATATTCATGGTAGGATGTTCCCGGGCAAAAGTAGTGACCACCCTTATTGTTCCATCGGTACACCCGTCATCCACAACGAGTACTTCATAAGGCGCGCCGATTTCGGAAAGCGCAGCGCGGATTGTCTCCAACGTCCCTAAAATGCGCTCCTCCTCATTGAGGCAGGGCACAAACAGAGTCACCTCGATACCATCACGGCTGTCACATGCTGGGGGGATCGGCAAATTTTTCGGCATTAATTTTTTTTACGAGTACAACCCATCACCAATCGATAATGCGCCATTGGAGCATATCCTGTGTGCAATACTTCATCGTTCATAGAGAAGAGGAATATATTATGAAAGAAATGCTTCATCAGCTCGCGCATTTGTGGAGCTGTCTTACAATTGACGTGCCCTTCTTTGCTTTGCAAAGAAGCATAAGCTTGTGATTCTAACGAAGGAGAGCCAAGTATCAGAACGCCCTCTTTGGAAAGAGAAGAAACGATGTTTTCAATAAATTGTAACTCTTGCTTTGGATTGATATGTTCAATGACATCCATTGCATAAGCGGCATCAAACTCCCCCGGAAAGGGAGTAGCCAGCAGATCGTGTTGTTGCACCTCAAACGCCCATCGGAGATCCATTCTTTTTTTCACGTCTTTTATAAAGACTTCATCGAAATCGGTCGCGGTGAGAGCCCCTACTTCTTGGACGACGATGCGGGTAAAAAAGGCATCGGCACATCCCACTTCAAGCACGCGCTTCATTCCACTGAGCATTTTCGCCACGAACTTGTATCGAGCCGCGGTAAAGAGCAGATGTTTGGGGTCATCGTACCAGGCTTGATTGGTCATGAGACCTAGCGTTGCAAGACCGCGTGTGTGCGCAATCTCAAGGTCTCGTTGATATTGAGGTTCACGTGTACAATTCATCTCTGACATCAAATACTAGCATTTGTAATTTATAGCGAAACCCCTATAAAATGAGAGCAGCTTTGTGGGTCTTTTTCCCTCGGCCATTGTTAGTGTTATTTAAAATAAATGAGGCTGTAGTCACCGTGATAACCGCATTTGGAAAACAGCCATTCCCATTCTTCAGGAGTAAAAAAGCACTCACAGGTCAGCTGCCAATATAAGAGATTAACCTTTTCTTGCTCAGTACGGTAACCATCCATCACGATATATTTATGGCTTTTGCCTACGCGCTCGATTTCTTTAAGAGCAATCTCCAAATCGGGCAACCTCATGTTATGTAAGGTATTAATGCTAATGACAAGGTCAAAATAGTCATCCGGATAGGTCAATGAGACCGCATTGCCAACTTTGAGAAAATTTTTTACTTCACTGAGGGCATTCTCAATTGCGTAAGAAGAAACATCGACTCCCATAATTGCTAAACCCGGAACGGCTAAAAGGAGGTCGTGCAAGAGGAAGCCTTTGCCACAGCCTATATCCAATACTCGGTGACCCGATTTTAGGTGATAATGTTGAGCAAGGCGTTTGGCTATTTCCTGCCAGCGGCCGTCGTAGTGGTAACCGCCATATCCGGTATTTCGATTGCCATCCCAATAGTCAATATCGAATTGTTTGGCGACAGTGGCAAATTCCGCTTTATTTCCCGCTAGCACACGGGCAAGATAATCTCTCTTCGTTGCTTGATGAACCGGCTGAATGAAGTCGATATAAGCCATTACTTATGATTCCCGGCTCTCTTGTTTGGCGGGCAAGGGAGGTTCCTTGTTTATTTCCCAACTTGCCGCGCATCGCTGCCACGATAATTTGTCCGTTAAAGTGTCGCGCACTGCTTTTGCAATGGTTTCCTCCGTGGGGTAGTAAAGTTTTTCGAGTGCCATACTCATCGGCGTATGGCTATCCGGCAGGGTCACACGCGCGGGGTTAGCTTGGAGTTTGTTTCCCAGATTTTCCGCGACGCAAGCAATGATCTCGCTGGCAGCACCGAATGACTGCCAGGCTGGGTCCGCCACGATGAGCCGTCTTGTTTTAAAAGCGGAATCACAGATGGTTTTGTGGTCAAGTGGAGTCAGCGTTCGAGGGTCAATCACCTCAACGTCCACTCCCTCTTTTTCGAGAATCGTGGCCGCACGCAAAGCAAGTGGAACCATGTAACCAATGGCTACGAGCGTTGCATCTTTTCCTTGTCTCCTCACTGCTGCGCGTCCAAAACGGACGCGGTAGGGCTCTTCCGGTACGTGGTCCGTCATCGAATACAATCCACGACCTTCGACAAAAATGGTGGGTGACTGGCTAAAGAGGCTTTCTAAGAGCAAACCTTTAGCATCGAAGGCGGTTGCTGGCACAGCCACCCGCAGACCGGGCAAGTGTGCAAACCAGGAGTGAAGGCTTTTCGAATGTTGGGGCCCCTGCCCCCAACCCTTGCCGACAATGGTACGGATCGTCACGGGCATAGAGGATTTTCCGTTGGATTTGAATAGCCAAAGTGCAAGCCAATTTACAATGGCATCCAGGCTGTAGATCATAAAATCGAGACGCTGGTGGACGATGAGGGGGCGCAGTCCTGTTAGCGCCGCTCCCATGGCTGTGGCGGTCATGAGATTTTCCGCCACAGGGAAGTCCCGCCCCCGCTCGGGGCCATACCGATCGACCAAGCCGGTGGTAGTGCCGAAAATGCCAGATTGGGTGTCAGCCAATTGGCCCAGAACAATCACATCTGGACACAATGCCATGGCCTGATCTGTGGCTTCAAGAATCGCCTGTTGATACGAAAGTTGTCTGTCTTGCAAGTTCATTCTAAATCTCTCAATGAGTCGCGGGTTTAATAGGGTCCCAGTTTAGCTTCTTCTTGATATTGGTTGTATTTTCCTTGCTCAGCTTCCCTAAGAAGTTGGTCGGCCAGTGGACTCGCAAGTTCAAAATTGCTGCGGTTCCAATCGATGGATGTTGGGAAGGGGCTTTCCTTTGCGAAGCGGAAATTGTCTGCAATTTCCTTAGCGATTTCAGCTTCCATTCTACCGACGATTTCATCGTCCACCCAACCCATGGCACGCAATTTTTCTTCCAAAATGAGGATGGGGCAATTTTCTTTCCAAAATGCAATCTCGTCCGCGGATCGATAGCGGTTAATGCTATCATCTTCGGGTCCAACATGACTGTTCCATCGGTATGTGTAGGCTTCAATCAAAGCCGGACCATCGCCGTTCCTCAATCTCTCGACTTCCTGAGAGATAGTATTATAGGCAAGAATAACATCATTGCCAAAGATCTGTGTGGCTCGGACCCCAAATGGCCGGACCCGTTCACAGATGTTGTCCGTTTGTTGACGTTTTAACTGGTCGGAAAAGGTCGCATAGCGATTGTTTTCAATTACAAAAAGTATTGGGAGCTTCTGTTTGCCAGAGAAGGCAATTGCCTCCCAAAATGCTCCCTCGTCGGTGGCACCTTCTCCAAAGCCGGATATGCTAATTTGCCGGCTCTTTCTCCGCTGAAATCCGAATGCGGCGCCCACTCCTATAGTGATTGCGCCAGCTAAAATAGCGCCACTGAAGAAATGCGACTCACAATGAGAGATGTCTTGTGAACCGGCCTTACCACCATTAGCCCCAGTCTCCCGACCATAAATTTCGGCAAAGAGCTCTCGAAGTGGCGCTCCTTTGGCAAAATAATACCCATGCGAACGATGATGACTGAACAAATGGTCGTCGAGAAGGACCACTTGCGAGAGAGCGGCGGGAACGGCCTCCTGGCCGATGCAAAAATGGATTGGACAGCGCATTTCGTCAGCCGGGTGATATTCCGCGTGAAGCGCTTCTTCCATACGCCGAAGCCGAAGCATTTGCCGCAAGAGCGCGGAACCCAATGCCGGAGAAATGCCAACAAGTGAAAGATCGCTGTAGCGGCCTATCTGAGTAATCGTGTGGTGACTTAATAGTTCAATCATGATTTGGATCTTTCGTCAGACAATCTCTCTAAAAAGGTTTGGAATGACCTGCCTGGGAGGGGCTTTTCATAGCGGCACATTAAATGCAATAACTCGCTGTAAATCAAATACTAAATAAATTGCACCGATGGATTCTGCGAATCGCAGCGGCCCTCGGCAATCGACGCAATGAGGCCGGCCTGTAAGGAACGAAATTTTACTTGGGGCAACACATTGCGCATGCGACCGCTTGCAAATATCTTATGACTTGCCTCGGTGCTCCGCCGGAGACACTCAACCCCTTTTGACAATTTGAGAAGGCGCGAAATTTCTTGGGCTATTTCCAGGAAGCTATGACCCTTTTCAGGGATCACATGCAATACTCCAATTAACTCTCTGATCCGAATGCTTTCAAACAAGACCTCCACGAAATCCTCAATAAACAGGTGCGGACGGACTTCTTCGCCTTTTCCAATGAGCCGTATGATACCCTCTTGCAAAGCCGAGTGAATAAATCGATTTGGACCATAACTATTATGCGTGTCTCCGGGGCCATAGATCGCACAGGGGCGAAGGATCAGCAATTGGATGCCTCGCTCCCCGCAAACCTCCTCAATCATTTTTTCGCGCGCCAAATGCATGATCCCATACAGACCCTTCGGACATGGCAAAGTGTCTTCAGTAATGGCCGGCAGTAGGCCCTCGGCAAAGACGGCATCGGAGCTAATATAAATCACTTTCGAAACAGGCGCTTTGGATAGGGCTTGAGCGACTCCGTGACCTATGGCGATGTTATTCATAAATGCCCTCGCGCCTTTCCCCCGATCCGGCGTGATGGCCGACGCAAAAACTACGGTGTCATGTGGCTCAAAAATCTCGGCCAATCGATGTTGTGCATTGATCTGAATCAGATCAATTTCAGCCCTTGAAATCGCACGGATGGATCTTCCCTCCCGCCGGATCTTTGACTGCAACGCCTTCCCCACAAAGCCGTGCGCCCCCAGTAAAACGATTCGTGCAGTCTCTTTGACCGTGAGCGACTCACTCATTGATTTGGCAGGTCTTTACCAGCCCATTTCTCAGGGAGGTGGACGGAAAATCAGGAAAAACTTGACGCACGAAAGCGGTGTCAAAAGAGCGATATCCATTGTGGGGCATCGGCCCTTGCCGTGGGGACCCAACAATTTTGCTGGACGAACCGGCAACCTCCACCGCCAACTCCGCAACCTCTCGGAAAGAGATCACATTTCCACTCACCGCATTGATCACACCGGTGGCCTTATGGAGCACACACCGGCGAACAATTTCCCCCACGTCCTCAATAAATATGTGATCGCGGCATTCTTCACCTTCCCCGAACAATACGATATTTTTGTCCTCTTTTGCGAGCCGGATAAAACGGTTTGGCCCATATCCATTATGAGGATCGCCCAAGCCAAAGACAAGTGTGGGGCGGATCACCGCTAGAGGAGCTGCAATTTCTGTCTTACACATGATTTCTCGGGCCAAATGCATGACGCCGTGCAGTGAAGCAGGCTCCGCGCAGGAGTTTTCAGTCAAAGGTTCCGGAGAGTCTTTATAAACCGCATCGGAACTGATATAGAGGATGTGATCCACCGGCCGCATCCGCAAAGCATCCACCACCGTTTGCATCATTCGGAGGTTGTCGAGCAGCATCGCAGTATTTTTGCAAGGCGCTTTGGCCGCGGCGATCACCAACGTATCCCCTTTGACAAGCAGGGCCGCCAGCGTTTCGGCGGCCCCCTCCGCTAGCAAATCGATCTCGCGTCTGGTCAAATCCAAGACTTCGATGTTATCAGACTTGAGCAATGTGGAGCTGGTTCTCCCTATAAATCCGGCGGCTCCTAAAATAACAACGCGTTTCGGTTGGACCGGGAGAGAGGAATGGAGGTGAAGCATATTTAGGTAATAAAAAAATTCAGACTTCAGCTATCACCGCCTGTTTGATGTAATTGGAGGGGAAGCCGAGTCTGTGGTAATCAAAATCCAGTTCAATGGCTCTTGTTGCATTCAAAAGGCCATAGGGATCGAGAAGGATTTGCCCGGACATGACGTTCCGAATGAGCGCCAAATCAATGTCACGGAACTGCGGCCATGGGGTGAGGATCACCAGCACGTCGGCGCCCATACAACATTCCAAAGCGGAGTCGCACTGCACCCATCTTGGAAAAGCATCGGCTGAAAGCCTGACTGTAGGGTCGTAAACCCGTTTATAATATTCCGGCACGTTGGAGAGAAAAGTAATGGAGGGTGAATTTTTTACTGAATGGGTGTTTTCTTTGTAAGCAAGTCCCCAGACGCCCAGAGTTGTATTTGCAGCACTCATACCGCGCCGGTCCAACGCCTCGCGCAAGGTTCGCACTGTCCATTCCTTGCGATGCAGGCTATTGTGGATCCACGCATCTATCACACCGGTGTCCGTATCGGTGCCCGCAACCAAACGCTTCACTGTCACCAGATCGCGTTCCAGATTCCCACCGGCTATACCCAAGCCCGGATTGAGATATGCCTTTGGGCCAATTCTGGCGTCAAGATGCAATGCCGGAGAAATTTCGTTCCAATCGGCGCCAATTTTTTCGCACACTTCAGCCAAGGTGTTAGTAGTGGCAATAGATGACACCAGAAAGAAATTAATTGCTATTTTGGCTAACTCGGCACTTTCGTACTTCATAATCAATACGGGACAGTTAAATGCCGCGTGCCAATGTTGGAGCGATGTGGGCAATGGGTGGGTGGGATCGCTCACTCCCACTATATATCGTTCTGGAAAGAGTGCCCGTTCGACGGCTCGTCCAAAAACCAGTGTTTCGACTTGATAGTGGATTTCAGCGACACGGGAGGCGGGGTGAGCCAAGAGTTTTTTCCGTAGGGAGCGAGTAAATCCGGGCCTCACCTGACTGAGCAATACGAGATCGCTCTCTGGACTGAGACTCGGCACAACCAAATCAATGAGCGCTTCCAACGGATGGATATCGCTTTGATTGTGATCATCGGTTTTGACATCCAGGGCGATAAAAACCAGATCGCAATCCCCCAGATTTCTGACATCGGCGGTGTAGCGAATCCGGGAGTGGGATGCATTAAAAAGCTCCTCCAATCCTGGTTCATCTATAGGGAATCTTCCCTCGTTAAGATCCGTTATTAAGTCTTGGGAAGGATGAAAAGCTATCACATCAAATCCCTTTGCCGCCGTAGCCAGGCTATAGTTGATACCCAGGTGAGAAAGGCCCGCAAATCCTATCATGTTAGTTTAAGTTTTTGTCGAAGTGCACCGAAGATGCTGTTGATCCAGATATCGGTGTCAATGTTGTGGGTAGGCTCCTTGCAGAGCTGCAGAAAATGTTGATATTCGCTTTTCCAAGTAGGATCGGGGCAGACCAATGTCTGGCGACGTTCATCGGGACGTCCGCTCGGCAGTGTCCGTCGCCGCAGGGTAAGGGTACTCGGCCCCCATTTGCAGAGGCAATCGATGTGGGCGGTCCCAAGTTCAGCGAAGATCTCCAGCCGAAAACTATTTCGCCATGAAAGCAAAGTCATTTCATATTCTATGAGTACCCGGTCGCGGAGATTGAAGATGCAATAGTCATAGGCACGATTTTCGAAACAATCCGCCGCGCAAATTTCCGGTTCAGCGTTTATTTTACCGAAGAGGAATCGAGTCCAATCGAGAAGATGGGATCCGAGATCGGAAATCACTCCCAGTCCCTGATCTCTCCAAGCGGAGTTGCGTACGTCACGCGCAGTGCCATTTCCATAGAAAAATTTACAAAAATAAAGTCGCCCCAATTCGCCATTGTCCAAGATTTGCTTTAAAGCCTTCACATGTGGCTCAAAGCGGTGGTTATAAGCAGTGTAACACACCACGTTTTGAGATTCTGCTAATTGCTTGAGCTTTTCTAAGATCATGGGATCGGAAGAGAATAGCGGTTTTTCTACAAGCACGTGTTTTCTATTGGAGAGTAGGTAATGGAGCAATTCGGGTTTTATTTCATCAGGCACACAGCACAGCGCTGCGTCGTAAGTGTCTAATGGAACATCTTGGATGTGGCGGAAATCCACGCCATCAGCTACAGGGTCCACCGTGCCGACCGCATCCGGACCCGCAATACGAAAGCGTTTTTTTCCCTGTACACCCATGCCTACGATCATGACTCGCATAATTCGCTCAATGGTTTGCTGCTGTTAGGCAAGAAGGGAGAAGTTGTTGGCTTTTTGCCGCCAGGGTTTCCCGGCAGCTACCGAATGCGTAGAATCTCTGTCAGAATTGCTTCTCGCGCCAACTTTCCTTAGTTTTAGGAGAGGTTCCAGTGTCTTATTCAAATTGAGCTCCCCTTCTGATTCGTTCCAGTTTGGCAAGCGCAATTGAGGGTTCGACCGGATTGTTACCATCCCGTTCGCAAGCCAGAGCGGCGGCGACTGAACCCAACACCGATGCCACAACCGGACAGTCTTTGCGTATCAATGAGAGTGTCGCGTACGACACTAATGCATCGCCGGCACCTACCGGATCCGCCGGGGCTCCCACTACGAAACTATCCACTACGAAAAACGATCGGACCTCATGGCTGGGAGCGCGGTAAGTGATAATCCCACGCTCACCCATTTTTAAAATGAGGTATTTGCAGTTTGCCCGACGATAGAGTTCCAAAGCCAGCGGACGCACTGTGGAGTCTTGATCCGCAAGGGCAAACCGTGCCTCGCGTTCGTTAGGGGTGATCAAATCAAAGTTTTGGAACTCCAAGATATTGCCCCATCTGCTAGCTACCTGACTATCCGCCACTTTCAGTGCATTCTTTGGCAATGCCTTACTCAATGCCGGAATGGTTGCGGCACTAAAAATCCCATGACGGAAGTCGCTAAAGACAATGGCATCCGTAGAAATGCCCTCGATTGCTTCCTGAAAGGAGGCAATCGTTTTTTCCGAGATGGGACGGTTGTCGAGCTTATCCACTTTCAGCATGCGATAACCCTGTGCCGTAAATAGATTTTTTTGTGTCGTGGGACGTGTTTCAGTCCTGATCGCATTACATTTTACGCCGGCCTCCTCAAGGTCCTTTAGTACAAACTCACCCAATGCATCCTCGCCGAGCACGGTGGTAAGAGTCACCTCCGCACCGGCTGCTCTCATATGTTTGGCTACGACGCCAGCTCCTCCAACATAATCGATCTGGTCCTCAAATTTCAGGCTGAAAGTCGGTGTTTTCGTGTTCCCCCCGACCAGTGTGCAGTATGTGTATGAATCGACAATTAAGTCACCGACCACATGCACTTTAGTACCTTTAAAAGAGGTCAAAACCTTTGTCAGGTCGCCAAAGGAAATGTTTTCCGCTTCGAGCAGTGCGTGAAGCTTATCGGCAAAGAGATTTGGCGGTCCTTGTTCGATAATGTGTGATGAGGAATAGATGATATCGCCGGGAGTGAAGATGATTTCGCCTCCATAACTTTCCAGGACACTGATTTCTTCGCGGGTCTTAGGGTGCAGTCCGCCCTTGTGATATTCGTATCCTTTGGCAAAGAAATCCGGTTTGAGAAACAACAGGTTTTCGATGGGAGTGGGTTGATCGTCGATGATCACATAATCTACAATTTCTAAAGCTGCAAGGTGCATCGCGCGCAAGGCTTGCGGCACGTAGGGCCTATAGTTGGCCTTCGCAATATGAATGTCGGAAGTTAGGCTGGCGACCAGTATGTCAGCTTTACTTTTAGCGTAGATCAGGTGGCGAACATGACCGGGGTGTACCAGATCAAAAGTACCATGACACATGATCACCGTTTTCTTGCGGGGAAATGGACCCAGCACTTGTCTGAGTCCTTCCCTCGTCTTAATTTTACGTTTGTAGGTGGCCTGCTCAGCCTCCGTCAGTTGCTCTACCAGCATATTTGTTTCTTCAGGTCTTCAAATATTCAAACCAAGTCTTGGTAGCCTCTGCGATCTTCACCACGTCCCAGACGGGCGCTTCGCGCCAATACGCGAGGTCTTCGAGCATGATCCTCACGCCTTCCTCCAACACGAGCTTTGGCTCCCACCCTAATTCTCTCCGAATTTTGCTGATATCCGCCCACGTGCAATCAGGTTCACCGGGGCGTTTGGGCAACTCAACGATATCGCCTCCCAGGAGTTCGATCAGCCGATTGACTGTTTGCGGATTGCCGGTACCAACATTGTAGACTTCCTGTTCCTGTTTGGCGGTGGCGGCCGCATAAAATGCCCTGGCGACATCCGAGACGTACACCCAGTCACGGCGCTGGGTGCCATCACCCACTCTTGTCAACTGTTTGCCATTCACTTTTTGAGCAAGGAAGACGCCAAAGACCGAGCCATATGCACCGGAAGTACGAAAGCGGGTGCCATAAGCATTGAAGATCCGAATTGAGTTTACCGGCATCTTGTAAACTTTGCCCCAATGGAACACCGCCTGCTCGCCCTGATACTTGCTCAAAGCGTAGGGATATTCCGGGCCAATGGGAGCCGTCTCCGGGGTGGGAATGGGCGCCCTGCCATAACAGGACGAGGATGCCGCGTAAACAAACTTTGCCGCACCGCCATGACGAGCTGCCTCAAGAACGCGCACCGTTCCCATCACGTTGGTCGACATATAGTCCACCGGCCTCTCAATGGAAGGAATGATATCGCCGATGCCTGCAAAATGAAATATATAGCGCGCTCCTGCAAAAGAGGTATCGGTGGGTGCCAGGGAGCGGATATCGCACTCGTGCACTACTACATCAGGATTGTGCTCGTGCTGTTGAAGGTTCTGCATCCGCCCCCCTACAAAATTATCGACAATATGAATGCGAAATCCTTTTGACACCAGCAGGTCCACCATGTGGCTGCCGATAAAGCCTGCACCACCGGTCACAACGGCCAAGGGCTTTGTTCCGCTCATACTAATACCAGCCCCTTAATTGTTTTTACATTGGAGTATTTGTCATTGCTGAGACTGTCGGGAAATTCCTCCCGTTTGAAAGCCTTGCACAAGTCGCGCACAGCGTCCTCAATCGTGCGCTTCGGACGCCACCCCAACACTTTTGTGATCTTGTCGGAATTGACATGATAGGAGCGATTGTCGTTCGACTCCGTCATCCGGATCGGAATCGGCTTTTTCTCAGGAAATTCATCTTCCACCACCCCTTTTACGAAATTGGCAAGCTGTTCAATAGTGTGGTTTTCGTAACCCACATTGAAGATCTCTCCACCGAGCTTCTCCGTCGGCCATTGGAGGGACTGGAGATAGACATCGGTAACATCTTCGATGTGTATGTTCGGTCGCTTTTGCTTGCCACCAAAGACAGTAATCATCCTCTGATTGACTGCATGATTAGTAAGGATGTTAATACTCAGATCGAAACGCATGCGCGGGGAATAGCCGCACACTGTGGCAGGGCGAAAAATAACCGTGGTGAACTCCGGCGATTGATATTTGAGCAAGATCGGTTCGCACAATCCCTTGTATTTATTATAGTCGGTGAGGGGCACAAGGGGGTGATCTTCCGTGACATTCGGGGCATCGCTCACACCATATACGGAACTGCTCGAAACGTAGACAAATCGTTTTACGCCGGCATTGCGCGAAGCCCGCACCAGGGGTTCGAAACAATCGTAATTTACAGCCTTGCTCAGCCGGGAATCCAGCTCAAAGCTCGGATCGTTGGAGATACAGGCCATGTGGATCACCGCGTCGCAACCTTCCACGGCCCTGGAATACGTCTCGACATCTCGGATATCCCCGGTGACAACCTCCAAGTTGGCATGTTCAGGAAGGCCCCGATCGTAAGTCAACATCAGATCATAGACCACCACCGCATAGTCCGCAGCGAGGAGTTTAGGGATGAGAATGCAGCCCTTGTAGCCAGCTCCTCCGGTAACAAGTACTTTCT
>PSRL01000174.1 GCA_003176035.1 Verrucomicrobiota bacterium | reverse complement strand
CTCCAAGGGGGAGGGCAGAGGATTGTAGATAGCCGTCTTTCCAAGTTTTTAGCACTCATCTCTCTTGCCTTTGTCGCTCTGCTTTGGAGCCATCCGGGACCTTATAAACTCGATGAATTTGTAAGGCCGTGGTTTCCGTACACATATACGCTTCATACATTGATCTATACGGTAGCGGCAATCCTATTAATGGGCATGGCGCTATATGTGCCGATCGTACGAGACTCTCTTAATAATCGGATCGGTGCGGTTTTGGGGCAAATCTCATTCCCTCTTTATTTAGTGCACCTGTTGGTGATTTGCTCGATATCCTCTTGGGCCTACATTCACCTCAGAGGTTTGATGCCAGATTTTTTGGTCGTAGCTCTCGTGCTGGTGCTTACCGGAGTTATAACAGTAGCTTTAGCGTGGTTACTTTCTAAGATGGATCAAATGATAATTCGTACACTTGATCGTACTCTTTTCATTCTGAATGGCTGCCTCGCAGCCAGCCAATCCCAGCTGCTGACCCAGTCAATGCCTGAGAGAAGAGAAAAATTCGAGAGCGAAACTTGATTATCAACAACGGCTCTTAGTCAGCTCTTCAAGCTGTGTTTAACGCATAGTTGTTAACTATCCCGTCATATTGATCGAAATAATACGTAACACCTGCTCCAAGATTTCATGCAAATATTTTTGCACATCTGGAGTGCAGCTAGCTTTATAGATTTATTGTCATGTTCAATTTGCGCTAATCGCTTGCAGGTATCAAGTAAAGTTCGCTCCTTTTCGAACAAAGCCTTTTCGAGACCTTGTATGTGGGCATATTTGGAAGCGTTTAGTCTTTCGAGATTCTGTATTTCGACGTTCTGAGATGGTAACTGATACCATCTCCAAAGTTACTCATAGGGCTTGCGGGAGAACCCTACAAGGTTCCCTCACAGCCGCCAGAACTGTGAATAACTTTGCTGCGACTAAAAAAGACGCAGTGAAAGCAGTGAACAATTTTCCGATTATTGACAACAAAATCGTTGGAAGCAAAGCGCCAAAGGAGGAAACTCCTAGCGGCTGTAACGCCTCGAGATTTAGCACGGTCATTGGTGACTCATCCCACGAGGATTTTGAGTAGAAAACCGGCTAACTCGAAGGCCAGCACCCAAAAGTCTGAGAGAATAACATCCCACTAGGATTTCCGTATCAGTTCGACTAGGGAACCGGCAGGGTTGAAGCCAAAGAAAAAGAGAAAGCCTATGAAAACATTTCAAGAAATTACCCATTATGCAGGATTTGATTGGACCAAGGCGTATCATCAAATAATCATTGTAGATTCTAAGACAAATGGATGCTCCAACTTTTTTGGTTTTTATTCCGTTTCCTCCTCCTACCCATTCAGCCCCACCTGCCTCCGAAAATCAGGCTTTGTTTTTAATGCCAACCCTTTTTCAGGCTCAACTACCTAGCACACCCTGAAAAGGGCTGAAAAGCATCCGGCTTCTGCCTTGCTCAGTCGTCGCGTGGCGCAAGACTACACTTCCTCCTTCGCATCTTGTCGCTTTAGACCGGATTTTTTTCTTCAGAAGCGATACAAAAATTCGGCTCTCCCGGAGCACAGAGGCATGCTTATTTTAGAGTACTCTCGCCGTAAATGCTCTGGCTTAGCCATTGCCACTTCGACAAGCAACTTTTGCCGATTTGTGCAGCAAGTAAGTATGCAAGGACAATTCCAGCGGCCCAAAAATAATAAGTTTTAGGCAAATGAATAAAACCAAGGAGCTTTCCGAAGGGCATTTCCGGAAGGGCTAACGCTATGCAAGATATCACCAGTGTAGCAATTAACAAAGGAGAAGCGCCCCAGCTTTGAAAAAACGGTATTTTCTCTGTTCGCAAGATATGCACTACAAAAAGCTGTGTGCTCAAACCAACAACAAACCAGCCGGTTTGAAAAAGTGCTGCTTGTTCCGGTGAACAAGCACCGTAGAAAAACCAGAGAATGGAAAATGTTATTAAGTCAAAAACGGAACTGAGAGGACCAAACAATAACATAAATCTGGCGATAGAGAGGGGCGACCACTGCCTAGGCTCGGCACGGAAACTCTCATCCACATGATCCCACGGAAGAAAAATTTGCGCCACATCATAGAGAAGATTCTGCACTAAGAGTTGAATCGCTCTCATAGGTAAAAATGGTAATATAGTACTGGCCACTAGGATAGTGAATACGTTACCAAAATTAGAACTGAAGGTACATTTAATGTATTTCAGAATGTTCCCGGTCGCAATACGTCCTTGATCAATCCCGGCAAGTAACATGTCCGGATCTTTTTTCAAGAGGATCACTTGAGCGCATTCGCGAGCCAGATCGGCGCTTGTACTACTTGCTATGCCTACGTCTGCTTCACGCAAAGCATTAGCATCATTTGCGCCGTTACCCAAAAATCCCACACAGTAACCGGCCTCACGAAGTATCCGCACGATTCTTGCTTTCTGTAATGATGTGAGACGCGCGAATATTGTCGTTTGACACACACAAAGACGCAGTGCAGCGTCATTCATCTTTTCTATCTGGTCTCCTAGTAGGACTTCGACTGCAATCAGCCCCACTTTGCGTAACCCCTCAATTGCGGGCTCCGGATATCCTTCTGTTAGAATTTTCAGTTGAACACCTGCATTGCTCAATTGGTCGATAGTTTGCTGAAAATCCGCATTAAAAGGATCGCGGAAAACAACAAATCCAAGCAGTACCATTTCTCTCTCCTCATGTGGAGACATTTGAGACGAGCTCCATTCTTTCTGCGCTACCCCGAGTACGCTTAATTCACCCTGCTGAATACTCAGAAAATGCCGGTGGATCATTGTACGACTTTTTTCACAAAGCGGTCTCTGCATTCCCGCATACCGATAAGACGAACAGGCGGCTAACACAGCCTCAGGGTCCCCCTTGCAAAAAAGGAAAGACTGGTCGTGATTTTTATTACGCAAAACCACGCTAATTCGGCGGCGCTCATGATCGAACGGAATTTCTCCTATGAATTGAAAGGCATCGTTTCCTCCGGCGGCGCCACAAAGTTCGAAATTCCGAGCCAGTTCGCGATCCAAACTGCTGCGTAAGCTGCCCTGGAAGTGTGCATTGAGCTGAGCCGCACTCAATGCTTCGTCGCTCTGCTGATTGTCGAGAACACTTGTGGTACGAACGAACTGAGGAACATCCAAAGTCAACATGCCGGTTTTATCTGTGCAGAGCACATCGACAGCTCCTAATACATGCACAGCGGAAAGCTCTTTAATCACTAGCCCTCGCCGAGCCAAGACAAGGGCTCCGCGTGTTAAATTGGCGTTAACTATCACCGGAAGGAATTCGGGTGTTAAACCAACAGCCACTGCCAGCGAAAAAAGAAGGGCTCCGGGCCAATCGTTTTTGATTGCACCATTGAGAAGAAATATTAATGGTCCTATCACCGCAATAAACCCGATGAGCATCCAGCCAACTTGCTCAACGTTTCGCTCAAAGGCATTCTTAGGACGGGTGCGTCTTAAATTTTTTGAAATTCTCCCCAGTCGAGTAAAAGAACGGGTTTTGACCACCACCCCAATTCCGGTGCCGCCCACCACGTGAGTTCCTTTGTAGCAAAGGTTAGAAGTCGAATCTTCTTCCGCAACACGAGCTTCTTTATGGACTGGAAAACTGTCACCGGTAAAAGTGGACTCCGAGATTTGTAAATGAGAAGCCGATAATAATCTCAGATCCGCGGGTACCATGTCGCCGGCGGAAAGATGCACCACATCCCCTGGAACAAGATCTTCTACGGAAATGGCAATTTTCCCCGAGCTGCCAGGTCGTAAGACATCCGACTCCGTGCTCACCATCCGGTGGAGGGACTCAGCAGCACGAAAAGAACGCCTCTCCTGGTAAAATCGAAGCACGGTGCTCAGAAAGAGCATTGCCAAGATGACAATTGCTGAATGGGGTTGTCCGAGGAGTAAAGAAAGGCCCGCCGAAACGCTGAGAATTGCGTTAAACGGAGTGTAGAGGGACTGCCAAAGATGTTGTGGCAAACCGGAGGAGACATCCGGGCGGTTTGCTCCGATCACTTCTCGTCGCTTCTCGGCTTCTTCCGGAAAAAGTCCCATCCGCGACGTTCCTAATCGAGCTAATACCTGCGAAGACTGCACTCGGGCAGCCCAGGAAATATCCACATCTCGCCAAGAGGATGTTCCTGTCTCATCGTTATCCCCTGCAGCCAACACGTGGTCCCATTCGGTTTCAGGACAAAGAACACGAAAAACCGACCCTACGTTTTGCCTCCGCTCGAATTCTACGCGGCCACCAAACGCTTCTGCAGCCCATCGTGCAATCGGCAGGCCCAAACCGCTTCCCTTGGCAGCGACGTTCTTACTCCGAAAAAAGCGCTCAAAAAGTCGCTTTTCATCTTCGGGACAAATCCCCGCCCCCTCGTCCAGTACTTCCAGAGCTACAATTCCCGGCCGCACCACAAGTGCTCTCAATAAAATAGCTGTGCCTTCAGGACTATACTGAATCGCATTACTTAAGAGATTTTCGATGACTAAGCGTAACAAGTTTACATCAACCCAGAGAGTCAAATCCTGAGGAATCGAGGGAATCAACATTTGTTTTTTTCCCTCCGCAAGGGGCCCCAGAATCTCCAGAACTTCGGCAATGACATCGATGACCTTGTGATAGTCAGATTCAACGGGAAGTCTGCCGCTTTCCGCTCGAGCTAACATCAGAAGTTTTTCCACCGTCTGAGTCACTCTCCGAGTTTCTTCCAGGATGTCTCCGACGGTTTCACGCAAAGGCCCTTGGTAGGACTCATTTCGCAGAGCTGTTTCTCCTATGATGCGGAGTGCAGCAAGGGGAGTTTTTAATTCATGTGCAGCATTCGCAATAAAATCACGCTGAGATTCGAAGATCCGGAAAATATCTTTTCTCGTATTTTCCCACGCACTGAGCAACTCTTGAAAATCGCCGATCCATGAATTCACTCCCGATATTTCAAGCGGTTTCCACGAATGAACTGCGGAAAATTCGTTCCGTAGCCTTCTTAAAGGATAGCTGATCTTTTGCCCAAAATACCAACCGCAAAAAGAAAATGTCAATACAACCGGTACTATCAACAGGAACGTCAGCCAAGAATACCCGACATAATAACAAAGCAGGGAGGCAATCGCAATTGCCGCTAAGCTAATTCCCCCACAAAGGACCGTAATCACCCATGACAAATGCCGAAACTTCGACGAGTGCTCTTTTTTTCGTTGAACTTGATGACGAGTGAGGTCGTTTTGCGCCGGCATAAAAGGAATCGGCCTATAATTCAAATGGCTTTTCAGAACATTTGTTAATTAAATTGACCCGGCAGCTGCTAAATTGCCCGGTTGCGGCACAAACAGCAGGGAGACCGTCAAGGCGGACCCGCAGGGTAACTTCGCAGGGAGCCAAACGCATCAAATCCGGTACAATTTATGCTCAATAACACGTTAACCCCGCGTGCTGCAACTGATTCGAAACAGATTTCATTCCCGAAACAAGAATTAATATCCCAAAAATTAATTATAACGTGTTATTTATTAGGTTATTATCCTATATGGAAGTTATAGTAAAATTTTTAATTAAATAGTTGCATGGTGTTGCCAGGTCCATCAAACGCATGGCAATTGTATATGTAACTATCTAGTTAATAAATGCTCTGAAACAAAAATAAGAGGCCCCCTCCCCACAAACGACTTGGAGAAGGGGCCCTCTTATGGGAAGTTGCTGAGTTTAGAGCCAGTCGCCAAAGCGCTTAATGTAAGCTGTCTTAAGCACTTGTGTCAGTGCACAGTACCCCAGAAGCGTCACCGCCAACCAGGGGAAAAAGCTTGCCGGTAGCGGGACCATCCCAACACTGGTGCCAAAGGCGGTAAAGGGAATGACGGTTCCCACAGCCATAATGACAGTAGTGGAAATCAAAACGGTGGCCGAAGCCGTGCTTTGTATAAACGGAATCTTCTGTGTACGAATCATATGCACAATCAGGGTTTGTGATAGCAGGCTCTCAATGAACCACCCGCTTTGGAAGAATGCTTGATGGGCGGCAGAATTAGCATGGTAGACAAACCACAGAAGAAGGAATGTTGTGACATCAAAGATAGAGCTGATCGGTCCGATTAATATCATGAAACGCGCGAGGCCACCGGCTTGCCACTTGCGTGGTTGCGTCAAAAATTCCTTATCCATACGATCCCATGGCAGGAATAGTTGCGAGAAATCATAAAGTAGGTTTAGGATGAGGAGCATAATCGGCAGCATGGGCATGAACGGTATGAAGGCGCTTGCTATTAAGACACTAAAGACGTTTCCAAAATTAGAACTGGCCGTCATTTTAATGTATTTAATAATATTGCCAAAGACGGCCCTTCCCTGGAGCACCCCTTCTTCCAATACCATTAAGCTTTTTTCGAGAAGGATGATATCCGCAGATTCCTTTGCGATATCCACGGCGGTATCTACTGAAATACCTACGTCGGCATCACGAAGCGCCGCAGCATCATTAATGCCATCACCCATGTAACCGACGGTATGTTTTTTTGATTGCAATGCACGGATGACACGAGCCTTTTGCATCGGGTTCATTTTGGCAAAAACCACGGTATTCTCCGCGACATCAGCCAATTCGGTATCGGAAAAGTTCTCCGTCTCTGACCCCAGGACGATGCGCTGATAATCCAGCCCAACCTCACGGCACACTTTCGCGGTCACGATCTCATTGTCACCGGTGAGAATTTTCACGGCTACACCGCTGTTATGCAAAGCATCAATAGCGGCTTGAGCCGAGGGCTTAGGCGGGTCAAGAAAACCAATGTAACCAGCTAAGACCATATCCGATTCATCGGCAATAGTATAATGTTCGGATTTGTTGGGTAAAATACGATATGCCACCCCGATAACGCGCAATCCGTCCCGATTTAAAGCGCTAACAAGTTCACGCACTTTAGTACGTGTTGCCGGCTCCAGCGGCACAAATTCTCCGTTTTTTTCGACCTGAGTACAGATACTAAAGATCTCTTCGACCGCCCCCTTGCAAACCATAAGTTGGTGACCAGTATTCTTTTGAACAATTACGGTCATCCTTCGGCGGACGAAATCAAAAGGAATCTCATCTACTTTACGGAAGCCGCGTTGCCGCTGAGCCATCTCCGGAAAACGCTCTTCCATACGGGCAATTACGGCGGCATCTATCAAATTTTTTAATCCGGTTTGATGGAAGCTATTCAAGTAGGCTAGCCCGACCACTGATTCGCTTTCCCGGTTCTCAACATCCAAGTGTCGCACGAGCACGACTTTGTCTTCGGTGAGGGTACCAGTTTTGTCTGTGCAAAGGACATCCATCGCTCCAAAGTTTTGCATCGAATTGAGCCGCTTAACGATGACCTTCCGACGAGACATTGCCACAGCGCCTTTAGCTAGGTTAGCTGTAACGACTAATGGCAACATTTCCGGAGTCAATCCGACAGCCACTGCAACACCAAAAAGAAACGCCTCTTTCCAATCTTCTTTGAGAGCGCCGTTGATGAGAAAAATAATCGGAACCATCGCCAGCATAAATTTGATCAGGACCCAACTGATCTTGTTTACGCCCTTGTCGAAGCTCGTCATAGCACGGTGGCCTAGTACGGATTTAGCTAGCGAACCGAACATTGATTGCTCCCCCGTCGCAACCACCACCGCCGTCGCCGACCCGCTCACGACATTAGTCCCAAGGAAGCAGAGTGTATCGATACTTAATGGATCGGAGATGGAGGTGACGACTGCGTCGGCTTTCTTTTCCACGACTGCGGCCAGATTATCGATTTTCTCCACAGGCATGGATTCGCCTGTCAACGCAGATTGGCTAACAAAGAGATCTTTAGTCTGCAAGAGTCGCACATCGGCTGGAATCATATCTCCGGCCGAAAGTTGGATGATATCTCCCGGTACCAAATCCGCCATTACGATCTCCATTTTTCCGGGACTAGATCCCATTGCGGAAATTAGTGTCGCATCGTTCCCCTCTTCTTTGTCATCGGTTTTGCGGATCACAGTGGCCGTGGTGCGGACCATGGCTTTTAATTTTTCCGCGGCTTTTGTGGATCGAAATTCTTGCCAGAATCGGAGCAGAGCACTGACGACGATCATGGTGGTCATCACAATCACTGTGCGCCAATCCGCATCCGCGTCGTTGAGAGTGGCCGCAACGATTTCCGCGCGTTTCTCCTGAGGCGCCTTGGCCAAAGCATCACTTACAGATTGTATCTGTTCACTGAGTTGTACTCGAAGGATTTCCGAGATCAAATTCTTAGCCGCCTCATGGTAATCGCGAGGTTGAGCATTGAGGACAGCCACTAGCTTGTTAAGGATAGATTTTCCGTTGTTAATTCCCTCCTCCGTCGCTTGTGTGCTGGTCAGGCCGGCTTCCAAAGAGGCTGGATTAGGCTTCGATGTGCGGATAGCCTCGCCGACTTCCGCCAGTTTCGGGTCCGAATCTGCGCTCCGCAACATTTTGTAAAGTTTTTTGCTACGTTCGGCGACTGGTTGGCCTTCGGAGAGTTTTAGGATCTTTTCCACCTCCGATGTGAATTTGGCAGTACGGGCCGGATAGTCTAATGTTTCGTAAATTGCGTCTCCCAAAGCTGCTGAGCCCTTTTCATCAATCCGTGCGACAATTTTTTGGGCATCCGGCATCGAGTCACGAATGGTCCGAAGCGGAGTGTAAATGTCGGTATACAAAGAAACGAGCGCGAGAAGAGCCAAAACCAAAATGAATGGGTTATAAAAAGCCTTGGCAAGTTGGATGTACCAGAGCGGTGGTTTTTCATGTGCCACTTCATTTTTGCCAAAAACTTTTAAGCGCTCCGCTGCTTCCGCATTTGTTAGTCCCGCGCGCCGACTCTGCATCAATCGAACCGCATGGTTCACGTCTCCTTGCGCAACTTCCCGGAGTAACTTATTGAGCTTACTTTTGGACTTGTGATTTTTTTCCCCCTTTGTGGCAGCTGCCGAAAGCAATTCGGATGTCATAATTTTCGCAATTAAATGGTCGAAAACAGACTGGCATGCTCACACAAAGATTTACGAAATGATTTGACTGAAATTTCCTTAAGGTTCGGGTTTCGCTCATCTTCTCTGAGAGCTGCCCGAAGCAGATTTGTTGTGGATCACAGGTCTCAAAGAAACGTGGATCTCTGTGCCTTGTAGCGCAGAAAAGGCCCGATTGATCCGACGGCTATCGAATTTCTTTTTGGGATCCAAAAATTATATCATTTTTCAGCGCTGGTCAGGCGATACCCAACGCCTCGCACTGTCTCGATAATATCCCTCCGCATCACGATCTGGAGTTTTTTTCTGAGATGAGCAATGTGAACGTCGATAACATTATCAAGGGAAGTGAGGCGCCCCGCCTGTCGCCAGACGTCCTTCACAAGCATTTCCCGACTGACAATTTCACCCCGATGATTGATTAAGACAGCCAAAAGATCAAATTCGCGAGGTGTTAAATCAACTGGTTGACCGGAATACAGCACGTTGCGAGTAACGAGATCGATGGTGAGTTGATCGATGTGAAGTCTCTTAGCAGTCACTTGTTGACGCCGCCGAAGCAGTGTCCGAAGCCGCGCCAAGAGTTCTGAAAAAGAAAATGGCTTGACGAGATAATCATCAGCTCCCGAATCGAGTCCCAATACCCGATCCTCAATTGCATCGCGTGCAGTTAAAAACAACACGGGAATTTGTATGGCTTCCCCTTGTAAGGTCCGGAGAAGTTCAATCCCGGAAGCATCAGGTAACATCCAGTCCAAAATAATAAGGGCATAGGCTTCACTTCGAGCCTGTGAAAGCCCTTCTTGAGCTGTCCTCGCCAGAGAAGTGGCATATCCCTCTTGCCGGAGCCCTCGCTCTAATTGCAAGCCTAACGAAAGATCGTCTTCGATAAGTAATATTTTCTTTAAGAACACAAACCAAATTGCGATGAATACCCAAAATAATGTTCAACCATTTCGCATGACAGACAAAAATGCCCAATAGGGCTGTGTTTTAAGACACCCTGTATCAAATTTTAAGTCATTACAGTTGTAAACTATATTCTATAAATAGGTTAGAACTCTTCCAAAACCTAGGGGGGTCTCTTATTTCCCGAAGTTTTTCCCTTTGAACATCAAGAAGGAGAATTATCTCGCCCGTCCGGTATAGAGAATATGTTCCACGATTTCTCCCAACCGTATTAGGGCGCTTTTATACAGGTCGTTCCAAGGATGACCACAGGTGAGTCTGATAAAATTTCTATAGTTGCGCGAAATCGAAAACGCATTGCCCGGCGCGATGCAAATCTTTTCTTGGGATGCCGCATGAAATAAGATGTGGGAATCGACTTCTTCGGGAAGTTCCACCCAAAGTGCGGTCCCTCCCTTTGGCGGAATGAGTTTAGTTCCGATCGGGAAATATTTTAGAACCGCTTCGGTCAATATTTGCATTTGTTCAGCCAAAGCTCTTCTTAACCCTCGGAGGTGATAATCATAACCACCCGTGGCCAAAAATTCAGCAATTGCCATAGCGGGAAGGGTAGCGTTGGACAGAGTCGACATCGCTTTTCTGTCAATGATATCCCGATAGAATTTCCCCGGCACAACGTAACCCACACGATAAGATGGTGCCAAAGTTTTAGAAAAAGAGCTGCACAACATGATAGAATCCTTCCGATCCAGGGTTTTCAAAGTCATCGGACGCTTGCCTTCAAAAACTAAATCTCCATGGATATCGTCTTCGATAATTGGAATGTTGTGAAATGCGCACAATTCTACCAATGCCTTCTTATTGCGTTCTGGCATTAAGGAGCCGGTGGGGTTGTTAAAATTTGGTGTGATGAGTAACCCTTGAATGCGCCGCATAGAAAGGAGCCGCCCTAGTTCGGCTATGACCAGCCCATTCGGTGGATAAGAGGAAATCTCCAATGCTTGGATTCCCAGCTCCCGCAGCATCAAAACTACCGCCGGAGACATGGGGGATTCTACCGCAAGGGTATCGCCGGGACTACAGATCGCTCGCACACAGAGCGCAAGGGCTTCGGTTGCCCCGTTAGTAATGATTACGTCCTCTGGCCCTAATATCCCCCCCCACTCTACGGAACGCTTAGCAACCTGTTGTCTTAAGTTTAAATTGCCGGGTATCAAATCATATTCCATTGCTTTAGAGCCGGCTCTTCTTGCGGCCGCACCTAATGCTCGAGAAAGTTTTAAAGAGGGCAGCAGGCGCGGAGAGGGTGCGGAAAGACCGAAGGAAACAAAATCAGGGCGCGTTGCATCTCGCAGCAAAGTTACCAAAAAGCTATCGGCATTTTGCCTTTGATCATCTTTTCGTTGAGAAGAAGGGCGAAGCCCTCTCAAATAAAAGCCTGATCGCGTCCGAGCTTCCACAATTCCACGCGTCTCCAGAAGGACATAGGCTTGTGTCACCGTAGGAATACTCACTCCATACCGACGACTCAAAGAGCGTAATGAAGGCATTCGGTCACCGATTCTCAAACATCCTCTGCGAATCAATTCCTCTACAGCCGCAGCTAATCTGCGGTACAATGGTTCGTGGGACTGAGGAAGTGGAAGTGTCTCTCCATGAATTATATCCAAAGGGTCTTCTTCCTCCAAAACGTCTATTCGAAAATCTCTCCAGCGAGGCAATATGTCGCAAATTGGTATTGTTTGGTTGAACGCAATAGCATGCGTATTCCCTTCGGAACTTTTTACAATCGGTTCTATCTGCATGGTTTTAATTCACTATGTTCCACAATTTCTATATATTATAACTAATGCCGCCCCTTCAACTTGCGCTCATTAACAAATTAATGATAACGAAAGAAATTTTGTCATAATTTTGATTTTTTATTGTAAAAGCTGTCATTCTAATTGATCACTTGGGGAAAAGGCGCCAAATAGAGCCAGAGCCGAGGTTACCTCCGATGCCTTGCATCAAAGATTTTTCAACCGACAGAGGTACAAAGCATTATGCTGTAAGTTTAGCACAGAATTGACAGTTCTGCATCTCACCAGACCAAGAAATTCAATTTACATGAATTTTTTGGAGCATTTATTGATTAAATTGTCGTTATATGCTGTTACCCGGCTCGCAACTGCCAAGTCTGGCCGAGGGCTGACAATTTCATAGCGCGGCCTCGCCCATTTCCTTCACGCCTTGAGATTATGTTCCTTATCCGCCGGCTGCCGGACCTGGGACAAAAGGGCCCGGCGACCTCACGGCGATTTCTTGCAACATGTCACTATTTAGTCGCTCCTAAAAAAGGCGTTTGAGCTAATAAACATGCAGGTGCACGGGTATTTTGGTAGTAAGATTGCGACCAGAAAATTCAATAGGGAATGAGAAAGCTGGTCGAAGAGAAAAAGGGATCAAAAGCCTCCGCTGCCAAGACGCGAAGGAGCAAGTGGAGCCTTGCGCTACTCGACGACTGAGCAACGCAGACTCCGAATGCTTCTCAGCCCTTTCTCAGGGTGTGCTAGGTAGTTAGTAAACGCTCTAATAAGTTCTGTTCCGTTATATCGATTCACTTAAAACACATTTTCTGAAGTTTGGTCTTCTCGTGCCATTTTAAGCAAACGCTTGGCTGAACAATATCTAATAGTCTGATAATCAATACGTTTATTACCAGCTATTCTAACGGCTATCCTAATTCCGCATGCTGCTGCAAAAATAAACGGCCATCCTTTCAGAGCGGACAAAAGGAATTTATAGAGGGTCCTTAGCTCAGGACCCTTTAGCACTAGTTGCAGGGCATCTCCGGGAATTATTTTAGCATCACGAGGAGTGGTGAGCTGAGTTTTTAGTAAAAGGCCGACATCCCAGACTACGCTTGTGATATAAACTGTCTCGGGGCAAATATTAGAAATTTCAAGAGCAATTTCCCGACTATTTTTCTCGGTTCGAAGTTCCACAGCAACCATCCTCCTATCCTTACGCACCCACGATCGAGCCAGAAAGAAAATGATTAAGGTGCTCATTGCCAACCCTGCATTGACCAGAAGCCCTGAGATTTGTTGAATATCCTTGCCAGTCACACGCAATTACTTCCGAATATAGTCGGAGCATTTATATGTGAGTTAATAAATGCTTCGGTCGCCCGGTTCTGATTTTTCACTTTTCCTGAAAAGACAATACTATGCATAGTGGTCGAGGCCTTTTTTTCGTCCCAACCATCGTCGCACGCGGAATATGTGTGCGGGCCGAGTCAACGGGTCTATACTGACATAATTTTGAGAACCGCTCCAAAAAAAATGTTCGCCGCTCAGGAGGTCTTCAACTTCATAAGCATTGTTTTCTAACCAACCAAAGTTTTTTAGTGGAACTTGTAAATAGCCGGATTGAGTCTGAAAGGGATCTAAATTCACAACTATTAGAAGGATGTTTTCTTTGCAGGGAGTAGCCTTACTGTAAAAGAGAATTCGATCATTGTCTATGGGATGAAATCGCAGCGTTTCGAAAAATTGTAATGCTCGGTTTTCGTGGCGAATGCGATTGAGCGAAGTTAGAAATTTTTTGATATTTTTCGGAGCATTCCAGTCCCGCGCCTTAAATTGATATTTTTCAGAATCCAGATACTCTTCCTTGCCCGGAATAGCTATGTTTTCGCAAAGTTCGAAGCCACTATAGATCCCATAAGTAGTGGAGAGTGTCGCTGCTAAGACTGCACGGATTAGAAACGCCGGCCGACCGCCCTGTTGAAGAAACTCGGGTAAAATATCCGGGGTGTTAGTAAAGAGATTTGGTCGGAAATAATCTTTTACCTCAGTTTGAGTCAATTCAGTAAAATAGTCAGTGAGTTCCTGTTTCGTATTTCGCCATGTAAAGTAAGTATAGCTTTGGGTAAATCCAATCTTGGCGAGTTCATGCATCATTTTGGGTCTTGTAAATGCCTCGCTGAGAAAAATAGCTTCCGGGTATGCTGTTTGCACTTTTGCAATTACCCACTCCCAGAATGCGACTGGTTTGGTGTGGGGATTATCCACACGGAAGATCGTCACACCGCGGGCGCACCAGAATAAGAGGACGTCAGAGAGCTCTTCCCAAAGTGCTTTCCAGTTTTTGTTGTAAAAGTTCAGTGGGTAAACATCCTCGTACTTTTTGGGAGGATTCTCCGCGTATTTGATTGAGCCGTCAGGGTGCTTAAAAAACCATTCCGGATGTTCGTGTACATACGGATGGTCAGGGGAACAGTTGATGGCAAAGTCCAAGGCAATCTCCAGATGACGTCGTCGCGTTTCCTTGACCAGCCATTCAAAGTCCTCAAGGGTTCCTAATTCAGGAGCAACGTCTCGATGGCCCCCCCCGTTTTTTCCCTGGCGAAAATTTCCGATGGCGTAGGGAACACCAGGTTCACCAGGCTCACATTTCAATGAGTTGTTGCGTCCCTTTCGGTTTGTTTCTCCAATAGGGTGGATTGGAGGAAAATAAATTACGTCAAATCCCATTGCTTTGGCATCCTCGATGCGATTTAGACAGTCCCGAAACTTTGATCCGCTATCTGCCTTTCCTTCCGCTGAACGAGGAAAAAACTCATACCAGGCGCTAAAAGAGGCGCGTCGAGGATCGACTCGGACTTTTCGAAAGGGATGCAGGGTGGTTGAAAGTTCCCGATTGGCCCAATAAGACATGAGGGCCACTAATTCGGGATCTTCGCAGAAAGAGCGCAGCTCGTGCGCGGATACGGTTTGCGCCCGGCGAGCTAGTTTTGTTAGTATTTCCGCATCAGGGGAGCCACTGGCGCGCCGGGCGCCGGCTTCGATGATTTGAGCGCCTTCCAACGCCTCGTTGGTGAGTTCGTATAACCCGGCGTCAAATTTTTTTTGAACTTCTTCCTGCCAGGAAAGAAATTCGTCTCCCCAGGCTTCAATGGTATATTCACAAATCCCTATTTGAAGCAGCGGAAACGTTCCTCGCCAGCGATCATTGCCTAGGGGCATCATTGCGGTCTCGTTCCACACCTGTCCATGAAGGCGACGCCATTTTAAAGAAGCCCGGATAATGTCGTGCCCTTCTCTAAAAATATCCGCTTCTACGGTTAAGTCCTGCCCAATCGAGCGCTTTACAGCAGCTCGTCCCTCGTTGAACGTTGGGGTGAGGTTTCTAATAACAACGCTAACCGGATTATTCATTGCCGCACCTCTCGGTAAGAAAACGAATCATTTGTGCATTCCAAAGCAGTCCTCTCCAGAGTTTCCACGAGAGAATCCAAATTGCCAATGCTTATCGCAACTTCCCGAAGCAATCGACGAGCCACGGGAATGTATTGAAGAAAGTTTTGCCGCTGCTTTTTTAATCCTAGGAACCCATAAGCACCGAGTGCCTGCATGAGACGTTGCATAGCACACATGAGGAACGTTGTTTCAAAATCGTCTTCCTGCAAAAGGCTCGAGTCTCCGCACAGATTCTTATAAAATTCCAGTAATTCTCTCCGCTCTTCAATTGCAAGATCTGCGTAGGGGTCATATAAAAGAGATGCCACATCATAAAGTCCTAATCCGGGACGCATGCCTTGAAAATCGATTAAATATGCCTTTCCGGATAAGATGATGATGTTCTGAGATTGAAAATCGCGGTGCACCAATGTCCGAGGTAGGTCAGCCAACCGGAGGGCGATTTTCTGCAACGCAGGCAGTGCCCGAAGGGCGCTTGTCTCCACTTTCCAAATATTCTCCAGGCAATTTTCGAAAAAATACTGCTGTTCCCAAAGGTAGAGTCTTTCATCGAATTCAAGCTCCATTTTCAAGTTTAGGGTAGGAAGACGCGTTTCACGGTGGATTAAAAATACTTGCGAGAGAGCCGATTCGTATAACGGGCGGCGCGCGGCCCAGGAAGCATGCCGATAGGACCAAAGATCCTTTTCGCCTAAATCCTCCATCAAAATAAGACCCGCTTTCGGTTCATGAAAATGGATACGAGGCACCCGCACGCCGGCTGTAGCAAGAAATTTTGCAATATTAACATAGTGGGCGTTTTCGGTTCGTTCCTGAGTATACCGAACCAAAATAACGGAGCTCCCTCCTCGAAACCAGATGCGATAATATTTACGCCCTGAGCCGCCCTTTTGTAAGGGACTCACCGTGTACTCATCTCCCTCGTACCCCGGAAGGTGGCGGAGTGTGAATTCAATGACACCCGTATCTTTCAAAGATTTCTGGCTATAAAAATATTTCATCCGTACGGACTTCGGCCGCTTTTTTTATAAGTCCGTAGCTGCAAAAGTTACAGCGCAGGACTTTTTCCAATTATAGTTGTAGAAATATCCAGCTTACACCGGGATCGAGCAGCGCTCTCTCCATGCATCTGCAATTGTTAAAATTATCCACCTCATCCATTCGCTTCAACTCATTGAATGAAAAACACGTCATCCAGGGTAAAAGTCACGATCCGAAAAGTCACCGGCAACCTGTACCCGGTCACAGAGAATACATCGGCACAGATGACTGCCGGAAGAAATTTTTGCTTTGTCCCAAATAATTGTGTCCTCTAAAATAACGCCCGGCTCAATTTCACAGTTTTCTCCGATTGCACAGAATCCACGCAGCTCGACTCCCGCGGAAATTTGGCTTTTAACTAGTTTATTACTAGCGTCCTGAGAGATGAGGTCCTGATGAACCTGAAGGTAGGCGACCCGATTGCCCACCTCACTCCAAAAACCAGGATCGAGGATGAGGCCGGCGATCCGCTTATTTTGAGCCAGAAGTTGCCAAAATACCGACATCATGCGAAAGGGTCCGCTGGACGGAATCCATTGATAGATCTCGGGTCGAAGAACATAGAGACTAGCGAATAAAAAATATGATAACCCATTTTTATGCAGTTTATTATGAAAGTCCAGAACGGCACCGGTCCTTATGTCCAGACCAACCTGCGGCGGACCGGGGCGTAGTCCCAAAATGACTGAAGCATCATCTTTGTCTGAAGCTTCCAAAAGGCGTGTCAAAGCAATATTTGTCACGATATCTCCATTGACTACCAGAAAGGGATCTTCTCCAATCCATGGTCGGGCGTTTCGAACCGCTCCGGCTGTTTCTAGCAAAATCGGTTCGTAGATCAGGAACAGGGGAGCACCACGATAGGAAAATTCACCATGGTGTCCCCCAAAAAAAATGTCGAAGACATGTGCCAAGTGATGTGTATTGATCACGAAGCGGGTGATGCCGTAACTTAACAAATAATCGAGGGTCCGAAAAATCAGCGGTTCTCCCAAGATGGGAACCAAGACTTTCGGACGTGAATTTGTCATGGGCCGTAGCCGGGTGCCAAGTCCCGCTCCTAAAATAAAAGCCGTTTGAATACTCATTTCCGACCGCTCCAAGGGCTGGAGGACAAAAAATTCAAAAACCAAGCACGATTTTTGGCATTGGCGTATTTGTTTAAAGTTGCTCCTTGACCGAAAGCTTCATCCGCAGCGGAATCATATCGCTTTCAGTAAAACCTGCTCGTAAGAAAAACTGTTTGGCAGCCTCATCGGACCTGTCTGTCAGCAGAGTGAGTCTGAGAAATTTCTTATCCTTCGCAAATTCAATGGCGTGTCGAAGGAGGCGGCTTCCATAACCCTGACGCCGATGCTGAGTGTGAACAACCAGGTCTTCCAATAGCAGGACAAAGCCCCCCTCCGCGGTACTTAAGGTAATTAGCAGATTGATCATACCGAAAATGTAATTTTCGTTTCGCAGAACAAAAATCCGTCCTCGGCTAGGCTGTTCTAATATCAGCCGCAATCCTCTTAATTGCTTTTCCCGATTAGGGGTAAAATCCGCCTCTTGAGAAAAAAGGTCGTATAGGAGGTCAGCGAGTTTTGGCAGGTCATCCAAAACTGCTGGTTCAATACGCAAGGAATTGGGCATATTTAACACCTCATATTAGAAAAAATTTTTCTGTGTGCAATCTGATACTCCGAAGCGATGCTGACAATGCAGTCAGGGATCACATCCGAATCGTTTTTTGAGTTCGGAAAGGGGGATAGGAATCATTGTGGCTTTCCCCATTGGGCAGGAGTATGGCAACTCACATCGCAGCAGTTCCAAGATAAGCGCTTCAATTCTTTCCGGTTCAGTGGGGAGGGCTTCCGCACTTGCCAGACGGGCAACTGATCGAGCTATGGCTTCCTCTGCCATTCGATTGCCACTTCGGATTCCTCCCCGCGTAAGGTCTTCGATGAGCCTCACTAGCAGTTGCTCAATATTGGCCTGATCAAGAGAAGCCGGAATTGCTTCAACTTTGACAGAGGCTCCCCCAAAGCACTCGATCGAAATCCCCACTCGTTCGAGCAATTCGATGTTTTCGGTAATCCAGGCAATATCGCGTGGCGGCAAATCAATGATCACCGGCAGCAGCAGCACTTGGGCATTGGCTTGCCCTTGCTTCATTTCTCGTAGCAATCGCTCTAGAAGGATTCTTTCCCGAGCGGCGCGTAAGTCAACTACCACCATACCGAAGTGTCCCTCTAAAATGGCGAAACGGGCCGCTATTTTTCCAATCACAACGATTTCCCGGGAGTCCAGGAGGTTCTTGATTTCCATTTGCTCCGTTGAAAGAAAAATTTGGGGTTCTTTCCGCCGTTCTGGGGAAGAAGGCATTGGCAGCGGCGCTGCGCCTTTGGCCGCTACGGCGTTACTGACCATTTGCGTTTGCGTGAGCGTGGCAATCTGCAACGGATTTCTCACGACAGAGCTTTTTATCGGTTCTACCAATTGGGGTTGAGCAGATGGTGTGAGAGAAGCCTCCCTGGTTTCAGTAATGAGCACCGATGATCGATTTTTTGCCAATGCTTGCTGCGCAAAATGTCTGACCGTTTCGGCTATAGCGGTCGGCTCTCGAAAACGCACTTCTCGTTTTGCAGGATGTACATTACAATCCACTAATGCCGGTTCCATTTCGAGAAACAGGATAGCCCCCGGATGATAGCCCTTTGGCAAGAGTGTGTGGTAAACTTCGCGCAAAGGACCCGAAACGGCTGAAGTTACTACGGGACGTCCATTCACGAAAATGAATTGTTCAGATCGATCTGCCCTTCCTCTACCGGGCTGAGAAAGAAATCCTCGAATGCGAAGTCCGTTCATTTCGAGCGATTCACCTTCGATCAGTCGGCCTATCCAGTCCAAACCGAAAAGGTCACGCACTCTGACAGCAAGATTTTTTGTGGGAGCAAGTTGAAGAAATTTTTTCCCCTCTCGCAAGGCAATAAAGGCAACGTCTGGATTTGCCATGGCTAAGCGATGGAGTTGGTGAATGATATGCCCGGCTTCGGTTTGAGGGCCTCGGAGAAATTTTCTGCGTGCGGGCACATTAAAAAAGAGCGAACGCACCTCTACGCGAGTGCCGTAGGCTTCTCCACTTTCGCGCACTGCCTCGATACGTCCTCCATTGACGAGCACTTCGGTACCGGCTGCCGCTTCACGACGACGAGTGACTATGCGAAATTTAGAAACGCTGGCGATGCTGGGAATTGCTTCACCGCGAAATCCCAAAGTTGAGATGGATTCCAAATCGCGTGCGGTGCTGAGCTTGCTCGTGGCATGCCTTTCCAAGGAAAGCAGGGCGTCTTCCCGGTCCATTCCCACACCATCGTCAGATATCCGAATTAGGGCGATTCCAGCTTGAAAAAACTCGACGGTGATCCGCGTTGCCTTTGCATCCAAGCTGTTTTCTACGAGTTCCTTGACTATCGAAGCAGGGCGTTCCACCACTTCTCCTGCAGCAACTTGGCTTGCGACTATATCTTTCAATATCCGGATATCACCCATGAGGTATTTGACTTCTGTTTGTAATACTTCTATTTATATTGGAAGAATTAATCAACGAGCACGCTTTGGCATTGCCCTTCGTCTTGAGGTTTTATTGCGACGAGCATATGATCCCCGTGGGGAAGGACATGCACAATATTATCCGACCAAAAGCCGAATCGATTTTGCGCGCAAGAAATTGTGTGGGGAAGGGAAGGCAAACAAGCAAGCCGCACTGTCGGAGAAGGATATGTTGGGAAAGCCAACTAGGGCGGATCCATGCTCATTTTGAAATAAATTACGATAATTATTATGTTGGAAATTACTCAAAATGCATCGAATCGGCTTTCAGAAGTCATTGCGGAAAGAAAGGGCGAAGGTCTTCGTTTGTTCGTGGAAAAGGGCGGATGCGCTGGCTTACAATATGTGTTGTCTGTGGATTCTCGGCGCAGCAATGACCACGTTTTTCCGTGCGCGGGAGGTCAAGTTTTTATCGATCCGGAAAGCTTTCTTTATTTAGACGGCAGCACGCTGGAATACGAAGAGGGTAATGGACTGAATGATATAGGCTTCCGAATTCAAAATCCAAAAGCCAATCGGAGCTGTGGATGCGGCACATCCTTTGAATACAATACGCCGGCCAACGGGGGCTAATCTTCTCATCGCCCTCGGAAACGCATATGAGATTTGAGCTATGATGGCATTTATTTCCTCAAAAAAAGTTTGCGTTTACTTCAAAAAATTTGGAGATCAGCCTGGTCGCTTGTGAGACTCGACACCAACAGTGGATATGATGATTTGCCCGACGCACGGCGGTGGGAAAAGAAGGACACTCTCTTTCATTGGACCATATTTATTCTCCTGCTGGTCCTTTTTACGATAGTCTGTTGGGTAGGCAGTTATTTTATTTTTTGGCATCCGGAAAAATCACTGAGCTACAATATCCTCAAGAAGTTAAAAAAATTAGAGCCTCCACAAAAATTTGAACTTACGGCAGCACCCAAAGGCGAATTTTTAAATCCTAAGGCATTGTTACAGCGTTACGGGCCACTGACACCAAGAGCCCTTGAAGAAGTAAATGCCGGGCTCATGCGCAATTTTATTCGCAATTATAAAGAAACGCGTGATTTGGTTCCTTATGTCACCGGCACATATAATATTCTCGATTCATTTGAGCTGACTACCAATGATTTTTTCCCCTCGGGTGTCGTTGCTCTCACACAATCGACAGATTCTCCGATGGTCCTTTTGGAAAACGTTTTTACTGCGGACCACCGCGTTGTCCCCATACTCCATCGAACATTGCTTACCGGATTGAATATTCGTTTGGAAAAACGCTTCGATCTCTCCGCTTTGGTTCACGTGCACCGGTTACCGGATGGGCGGATGCTCTTCACCACATTGCCGATTCTCTACGGAAGCTACGCTTCCAATCACGGACCAGGCAGTTTTTCTCTCCTGCCACCGAACGCCTTAAACATCAGCGCCGGTCTCCCGATTCTTTCTCAAGCGCGGATCAGTGCGGCTGAAAAAACTTACATCAGATATCGTCAACAAACGGCTACGGAAGCGTTGTCGGATAAGACGAAAATAGGAGCCGCGGCAAATAAAAGTTCGACCCCCGCAGCCAGTATCGCACAGAGCCCTAACATTAGAGAACAGTTAATTCGTATTGAAAAGCCGGTCGACAATGTCCTGCCTAAAACCGTTGTGGTGCATAATAGTTCGACCCAAAAGGGGCGTACAAAACGTTTCTTGACTTCGGCTCCTCAAAAATCCTCAAAAGTACCGCTTGTGCCGCCTCCACCGAGTTCCCTGGAAGAAGTTAAGGTTGCGCGGGCATTGCCGGCACAAGCCACCCTGACCGCAACGCCGTTTCCGTCTCAACCCAAAGAGGTAGTAGAGGCGCAGGAAACAAAGTCGCTCAGCGTGGCGACACCATCTCCTTCCCCTCTTCCCAACGTCACCCCCATTACGACGGAACTGCCGACTTCTTTGGCTTCCACATCTTCTTCCGCGCCGACTGCCTCGCCCTCTCCTAGCATGCCCGCTACGGTCGCATTCACCAACGTTGCTTCGGGAAATTGGCAAACATACGGGGCGGGTCAAATGCCCTTTGGGCGCCTTGTGGAATTGTCAGATGTGCCCCAATTCGCAGAAAAGGGCCTCACCGATGAACGCATCTATTTGAAAGGAAATTTTCTGGTTACCGCTGCTCGCGCTAATCGAGCAGTTTTACGTTCACAAAGCTCTTTCCGCGGTAATTCTTCATCAAAAGTGCGGATCATTGTGGAATTCCCTTCCAATTCCAAAACTCCCGAACTCGGCTCCACATTTAGTCGTAATGGGCAACGTCCATTTCTCATTACGGATGTCCGGAAAGCACCGGGCGGAATGATCAATGTGTTTGTGCGTGAAATTACACACGATTGATTTTGCGATCGACTTCCCGCATAGCACTTATTGCAACTGTATGCTAGGTTTTGGGAGAGTTTCTAAAAACCAGCGTAGCTGGCTTGCAACATGCGGCCCCACTGTATAAGTGAATACCACTGTGTGCTCAGCGCTCAAGAAGCTATCCTTTCCGAAATCGCTATCTCGGGGTCGATCTCTTTTGCCCGTTTCATGGCAATTGCGCTTTATGAGCCTGGAGTAGGTTATTACGCGACCGCAAATATCGGAAAGAACGGCGACTTTTATACGAGTGTGGCGGTGGGGAGCATTTTCGCTCGGGTTCTTTATGGCCAATTTGAAGAAGTCTGGGCAGCTCTTGGTCGTCCGCGGCATTTTCCATTCGTTGAATTTGGGGCTCACTCCGGCTTATTTGCTTCGGATATCCTTCGGCACGCCTCGGAAACTGCCGCACCTTTCAGCGCAGCGCTCGACTATCATATTGTGGAAAATCAGCCAAATTTGCGACAAACGCAGGCCGACACTTTGAGCGGGTGGCCCCATCAGATTCATTCTCACTGGGAAGAGCTTCCCGCTTTTGAAGGTCTTGTTTTTGCAAATGAACTCTTGGACGCATTTCCTTTTCACCTGGTTGAGTGGACAGGCTCTCGCTGGGCGGAATGTCGCGTTCAGGAATACGAGGGAAGTTTTCAATTTACTCTCGCTGAGATTGCCGACCCGTGTTTGCTCTCTGCCATTCACTCCATTCCCCTACCATTGCCGACAGGGTACGTCACAGAAGTCTGCCCACTTCGTCAACTTTGGCTCAAAAAAGTTTGTCACAAAATCAGTCGTGGCATGGTTCTTCTCATAGATTACGGTTATTGCCGGAAGGAATATTTTGCACCGCATCGGCGCTTCGGAACATTCGCCTGTTATCACCGTCATCGTCGCACAGGTAATCCGTTTATTAACGTTGGACATCAGGACATCACATC
The DNA here is from genome assembly GCA_003176035.1 of Verrucomicrobiota bacterium. Lineage (GTDB taxonomy): Bacteria > Verrucomicrobiota > Verrucomicrobiia > Chthoniobacterales > Xiphinematobacteraceae > Xiphinematobacter. Next base: position 1,078 of record PSRL01000174.1, on the reverse strand, counting down.
ACATGTGGAATTCACTTCACTTATGGGTACCGCTCAGGAATGCGGCTTTTCGATCGTGGGTTTTGCCGATCAAAACCATTTTCTGACCGCTGCGGCGGAGCCTTGGTTGCGCTCGATAACAAACAAACCGCTGACCGACTCCCTAAAGTTTGACCTCCGTCACCTGCAAACGCTCATCCATCCCGCGCTTATGGGGTCACAGTTTCAGGTCCTTGCATTGAGTCGAGGCATTCCTGCTCCTGTCCTTAGCGGGTTTCGCTATCAGCAACCCGTGTCGGCATAGGCTCTTTCGTATATTTTTCACTGCCACAGGTAAAATTGATCACAAGTCTTTGTACATTAGTTGTTAATCTGGCGCGGCTTGAAGAAGCTATGCTGGCCTTTTTAATAGCCGAAAGTACACGCCATGAGGTTTTCATTTTTTGGGGAACACACCCTGGCTCCAAAAGGACGGCAAATCTCTGGACGAGAGTCTTTTTTCCATAGAATGGTGTCGCTCGGATGATGAGAATGCCCGACCCATCCTCGCTCCTGATCTTATGTCACAATACTTCCCGCGCCAGCTTTTCTAGGTTTCGAGAGAGTTCTAATAACTTAATTCATAAATGCTCTAATTGACCAATTTTCTCATTTATTGTAGGGATGGACGATATTCTCATGAAGGCTCAAATGTTAAGAATTGTCGCTGTGCTCTCATTCTTTTTTGTTGGACTTGGGACAACTCAAGCGCATTCATACTATTACCACCATGGCCATTGCAGCAACTGGGCAATCAGTTGGGGTGGAGGGTGGTATGGCCCGCGTTGGGGAGGTTATTGGGGGCCTCCGATGTCGGTCGGGTGGTGGCCAGCTTACTATTATCCAAGTACCGCTTTTATCATCCATACGGAACCCACTCATGTCTTTTATCAATCAGTCCAGCATCCGAGTTCAATATTAGTGAAAGCACAAACCGAGCTCGAAAATCTGGGGTATTACCATGGCCCCTTAGATGGAAGCTTCGGTCCTGTCACTAAAAAAGCAGTGGAAATGTTTCAAGGCGAAAACGGTTTACCAGTCACTGGCAGGCTCGATTTGC
>PSRL01000052.1 GCA_003176035.1 Verrucomicrobiota bacterium | reverse complement strand
CTTTCGACTCAGACCTCCTTCGGAGCCGCGCTTTTCCTTCCCTTCCTCATGGCCTCTACGGATGGATCGATTAGCGGTAGCACTGTAAATGGCGCCTCCAACGCTCAGAGCAGTAGCCGCAGCTAATACACCACCCAGTAGTTTTGTGGTTTGCTTGCTCTGTTGCTGATTGCTTCTTAGGGTACCTCTAAACTCGATTTTTGGTCCACTATGAGACTTCGAAAATTTAGAATTCATATATGTGTATACAAAACTGTGTGCCCACAGCATAACAGTTGTTCATGCGGGTGGTAGCTACCTATTGTGCTGAGGAGTTTGCCCGATATGCCTGGAAGGTCCCTGGAATTTCAAAAAACCGAAGGTAGTCTTGAGCATTGCAAGAAGGAATAAAAACCCAAACCCTTGTGAGACGAGGCTCATCGAAATTTGATTATAATGATACCTGTCGATGTCCATCATATAAATTATGGAAATCGTTAAAGAGTTAGCGAAGTTAAAGCTAGCTAGGTAAAGCATACAAAGCGCAGCCGGGCGCAGTTCGGAATAGTGATTTTTTGAGAGCAATACTATTGCCGCACCTCCAAGCGCGAGAAGTAATATGGGAAGGAATATCTCGTTTAGAAGACCCAATTTCCCTCGGACTGGCAGCTTAAGGGGTTTCAGTGTAGCTAATTTCGGATCATGCAAAAATTCGCCATAAGTATTTGTAGAACTTAAAGCAACGTAATCATTGCGTGCGTCAAGGAAAGTTTCGAGGCTATTACGATATTGTTTTGCAAGAGGAAGATGCGCGCTGATATCATAGACATTTTTTTCTCCGGGGGCATAAAAGAATTCCATTTGCTTTGCAATTTTCCCCAGCATTGGAAGGGGATGCTCTTTCCAGCCGCGAAAGTAGTAGTAATAACAAAAGTCGGGGAAGGAATCGCCATTCTTTTGAAGCGCCTTAAGCAGTCTGTCCATGGGCCCACCATACATGATGTCATTTGGGTCCAGGGCCAAGCCGTAACGTTCTGATGAGGGCCGAAGCATCGCCTTGCGGGTGTCCTCAACAAATTTCAAAAGGTAAATGCGCTTTTGGGATTCAGGCGGCAGCAAAAGCGCGTCTTTTTGCATGATGTCGGCCAAAAATTCCGCGTGTGTGCAAAGGAGCGCCGGCGGGAGGTATCCGCAGGTGTTTGCGATATATTGTTTTTGAAGAAACAGTGAGGGAAAAACGAAACCTATAAGCGCCAAAATGATTCCGGTGCAGGTGGTGATTAATTTCCATTTCCAATTTCTTGGAATCCAAATCCAGGCGCAATAGAGCGGCAGAAGCGTGGTCCCCAGGGCAAGTCCCCAAGCCGGCTTGACGTAGTAAGTGCCCACGGCCGCAACGATCAGAAGGCTTCCAAGAATGGAGGAGATCCAATCGGTTTCTTTTCTGAGGAGCGCCCGGCGGGAAAATTCGACGCCCAATAAGAGAGTGCCTGCGGAGACAAGGGAAAATAAGGCTTCAGGACGGATGCTATGTTCCATGACTAGCACAAAACGGCAAAACCCTGTTACAGCGACTGCCACCAGGATGACAAGGCGGGTTGCCCAATCCAGAATTTGGCCTTTGGGAAAAAAGGCTCGAAGGCGCAAGAAAATCAAAAGGATGAGAGCTGCCGTAGCAAGGCCAAGAGCATGTTGGGTCCAAGCAATGGCTTCCAGCTGCGGACAAATTTTTAAAATGAGAGTGAGAAATAGAGGATAGGGGAAACCTCGCCAGGTGTATCCGTAAACTCCCGTTGTCAACAATTGCAGGGCAGGAGAAAGGTAGCCGGGGGTATCCGGGTCGGAAAATGGCGGCGGGGGCAAGAGGGTACGGAAGTGCCAAGCTGCGAAGAAAAGGGCAATTAAGGTTGCGCGATAAAGCCAGAGAAAGAAAACAGGCCGATATCGTTTGAAGCGAGGCCACACATTCTGCATTTGGAGCATAGAGAGTTTATCAACTAAATAGTTACATGTTGCAAGAATTGACGTGAGGTCTTTGTTACCTCAAGATATGGCCCGGTTGTGGCTTCGGGCTCGGGCCAAAAAATTCTCTGGTGTCCTGAGTCAGGCAATTCTTGTAAAACCATGGAGAAATGAGCAAAGCGCGTAATGGAAGCCAGGATTTGGTCAGCAGATTTTGTCAAGGAGTCCAGTTAAGGAGCTGAGAGGAGGTGATCCCATACCTCGTCTGCCTCCTTTAGTTTTAGGATATATTCCTGAATAAGGACACTAATGAACTCACGAGCTGTGTATTGCAAGTCAGCTGCTACGCCGGGAGGATGGCCTCTAATACTGTTTTATTCTTGTTTGAGATACCGGCAGAGCGCTGTAGCCGGCTTATCTACAATGTCTAACACAGCGGCCTGAAGGATGAGCTGAAATCCCAAGATGATAGGAAGCATTGCCAATGCAATTGTGCCCATTGGTTGATTGATATCGGCTTGTACGCTGGAGAACCATTTAAAGATGCCGAATCCCGTGCCCCCAAAAAATAGAAGCACCCCCATCACTAAAAAAATGGTGACCATGTTGACGTCGTAGACAAAGTATCTCCACCAGATTCTGCGGAAAAAGGAGGCTAATAATTTTGGGGGGAAAGCAAAGAGGATTTTCAATGGATTGAGGCTGCTCTTCTCGTCGCCATATTGTGCGGGAATGGGCACATCCACTGCAACGGCATGGATGATATTGAGTTGAACTAATACATTGATCTCAAAAAAATAGGAATGGTCAAGAAGCTGAATATTGAGAAGCGACAGTGCCTCGCGGCGAATCGCGATAAAGCCATTGGTGGGATCGGAAATGTGCCAATAGCCACTGGAAATTTTGGCCAAAAAAGTTAATCCAAAATTGCCCAATTTTCGCAGCCACGGCATCGAGGGAAGGGCTAAGAGATCATAAAATCGATTGCCCTTTGAAAAATCAGCGCTTGCGACCAAAAGAGGCGCTATCAAGCGGCCAAGATATTTTGGGTCCATCTGGCCATCGCCATCCATTTTAACAATCACAAGAGCATCGGTTTTTAGCGCTTCCTGATACCCCGCAATCATGGCGCCTCCAACACCCATATTTTTTTTGTGTTGAATGATTCGCAGTTTAGGGTCCTGTACCTGTTGAGCGAGATAGGCACCGCTTTGTTCCGGGCAGGCATCGTCCACCACGATGACATGGTCCGCCCAAGGCAATACAGCCTGGACAACCGAAACAATCTGGTTTTTTACCCGATAACAGGGAATCACTACGGCAACTCTTTGTGTGGATGACACCATCAGTTAACACTTATTGGTTCTACAAAACGGCGTCATTTTCAGCTACAAGTTTTCATTTGGCAACTGTGCGTTCATCCCCTCCACGTTGCCAGGAAGTCCGCATAACGATGAAACACAAATCCATTTTCCACGAGCATGCGAAGGCGAGGAATGGTTTGTCGACGGCCCCAATAGAGAAAGGGGTTTAAATAGGGTCTTCGGCTCATTTCCTTATGAATCACATATTGTTGCCAAATATCTATGTCATAAGGATGACAGTACCCAACAATGGGAGAAGGACGTCTTTTTGCGCGTTCAAATTCTTCGAGGAACCATTTTTTTGGCAAACAGCGCAAGTAAGTGCCCGCTGCAAAAGGCAGTGATCGACGAATGCCGGTACCCAACGTGATGGGCAGCTCTTGGATGCCTTTTATTTGATGAATCGAGGTTCCAAAGCCTGGCCAACCAAAGAGTGGACTGGATGCAGGCAAAACCGAGCTCGAATATTTAAAGCCCAGATCCGCCAGCACCTCATAGGCCCAGGAAGTCTGCAGCGTTAAGGAGAGAAGGGGAGCTCTAAAGCCGGTGATGTCAGCCGCAGGCACTGTGGCTAAAAGAGAGGCTCTATTGCGTTCGAGGTCCTTCCGAAATTCTTTCGGCGTGAAGCTATTGAGAGTATTGTGTTGATCCGTATGGCAGGCGAGTTCGTGACCGGCACGAAAAATCGCCGCGATCACCTCTGGGTAGGCTCTGGCCACCTTTCCAACAACAAAAAAAGTGGTTGTCATTCCGGCCTCTTTCAAAAAGTCTAGCAACAGCTGAGCCAGTTGAGAAAGCGGTGTTTTTCTGAAATAGCGTGAGGAGTGAGATTCAAACTCTTCCAGATCAATACTAAACAGAAAGGTTGCTTGTGCGGACATCGGTGTTTAAATTTTATATATAGCGAAAGCCCTATAAAATGATCACAAATTTGGAAGGTATTTTTTCTTCGGGCGCGGCGCAAAAGCAAGGCCATATCCATGATATGGACTTACTTTTGCAACAATGGCTGAGGGAAAAAGACCCACAAAGTTGCTGTCATTTTATAGGGCTTTCGCTATAGCTGGCCAAAAGAAGCTTGTCTGTAATTTCAGCTCCTAAAAAAAATGCCGAGAAAGAAATAAAACCTAGAGCGTTTTTTAATTAGAACCTATCCCAAAACTAGGAAGACCGGCGTTGCTCAGTCGTCGAGTGGCGCAAGGCTGCACTTCCTCCTTTGCGTCTTGGCGGCGGACGCTTTTGATCCCTTTTTCCCCGAACCTCTTCGACCAGGTTTCTCATTCCATACTGAATTTTCTGGTCGAAATTTTACTATGAAAATATCCGCACACAGGGATGTTTACTAGCTCAAACGTTTTTTTAGGATCGACTATTTAGTTAATAAACGCTCTAAATGCTTTTATGGAAATCGCAATGGAAAGCGACTCGGTCCTACTCACCTATCGACCCAATGTCGCTCTAATCTTAGAAAATACCGAAGGGCAAATTCTCATCGGCGAGCGGCGAGACGTTGCCGAAGCCTGGCAATTTCCGCAGGGCGGAGTAGAAGATGGCGAAAGTTTTGAGCAGGCTCTCTACCGCGAAGTGAAGGAAGAAATCCTTCTGACACCCGAGAGCTATCGGATTCTAGAATCCAAAGGGCCCTATCGTTACCAATTTCCTAAAGGGTTCGAAAAGTACAGGGCTCTCGGGCAAGAGCAGCACTATTTCCGAGCATTGCTTCTTGGCGAAAAATCCCTGTTAAAAATGGAAGATACTTCCTGTGAATTTCGTGCTCTTCGTTGGATTGCGCCAAATGCATTCCGGATTTCTTGGTTGCCTCTCATGAAACAGCCGGTTTATCAGAAGGTGTTCCAGGATTTTTTCCAGCTTACTCTCATGAGTTCCAGCGAAACATCTCTGAAATGACCATGGATTTGATGTGCTTGGCTCCCAGCCAAGCCTGGCGCGCTCCCAAGGGGGACTATCGACTTCGCCCGAGAGGGTTCCTCCGCTTGTAATCATTTTAAAGATGTTGCGCTATAATGGAGCTTGTATAGCGGTGCAGAAAAGATTTTATTCTCCCGCCGCTGCCGGGATTGGTTTCCAAAAGAATTCGTCGCTGTTAAAAAATGTTTACACTATCTTTGTTTGCTGTTGTCGCTGTGGTGACTTTGGGATGCGTATGGTGGGTGTGTAGAAACGACCAGGGCGCTTAAAGGGCTGCGTGTGGAAGGGGGGCGCGCGTCAGGAGTTTTCAGACCTTGCTTTGTGTCGGGAACTGGCGGCCCACAGGCTGTGCCCCCACAGGCTGTGCCAGACTATGAATCCTCAGGTAGACCTTTTCTTTGGTAATGTGGGAAAGAGTACCTTATCCGAGAATGGATTTGATTTCAAGGAACTCTTCGAGGCCAAATCTGCCCCATTCGCGGCCATTGCCTGACATCTTGTAGCCTCCGAAGGGGGCTGCGAAGTCTAAGGCAGCGCCATTAATGTGAATCATCCCCGCTCTAATTTTTCGTGCCAGGGAAAGCGCTTTGTCTCTGTCTGCGGAAAAGACATAGCCTGATAAGCCATAGATGGTATTATTTGCGATTTCCAGGGCTTCTTCTTCCGAGTCATAAGAGATGATTGAAACTACGGGGCCGAAAATTTCTTCTTGGGCAATAGTCATTGTCGGCTTTACCTGGGAAAAGACTGTTGGCTTTACAAAGCAACCTTTCGAGATTCCATCCGGGCGGCCTTCGCCCCCAAATTCCAATTTGGCTCCTTCTTGAATTCCCACCCGAATCAGGTGTTGCACCTTTTCGAATTGTGCCTTATGTGCGAGAGGCCCAAGTGTAGTTTCAGGATTGCTCGGATTTCCGATTACCAGGCCGCGGGCAACTTCGCAGGCAATCGCAGCCGCTTTTTCCACTAATTCCTTGGGAATTAAAAGTCTCGTAGGAGCGTTACAACTTTGGCCGCTGTTTTGGAAACAATCTGACGCCACCGAGCGAACCGCCTTATTGAGATCTGCATCTCGAAGGACCAAAGCCGGAGATTTTCCGCCAAGCTCTTGCGAGACGCGTTTTACTGTTTGGGCAGCTTGGGTTGCCACAGCAATGCCAGCGCGGGTTGAACCGGTGAGGGAAACCATATCCACCAGTCGGTGCGAATTGAGAGTGGGCCCCACTTCCTCACCTTTGCCGAACACCATATTGAACACCCCCGCTGGACATCCCGCAGCATCCATAATTTCCGCAAAGACAGAGGCCGAGAGAGGAGTATATTCACTGGGTTTGAGGACAACGCAACATCCTGCAGCCAGAGCCGGAGCTATTTTGCAGGTAATTTGATTGAGAGGCCAATTCCAGGGCGTAATGAGACTGCAAACCCCAATAGGTTCGCGCAGTATTCGGGAATTGCCGATGGGCTGTTCAAAGTCGTACGTTTCAAGCGCCGAGAGAGTTGCTTTAAAATGTTGAACGCCGAGTTCGGTCTGCGCCTTTCGAGCCAGTGAAATGGGAGCTCCCATTTCTTGCGTGAGTGCTTGAGCAAGCTCTTCTCTCCGCCGCTCGTATTCCTGAAGAATACTTTTTAGTAAACCAATTTTTTCTTTTTTTGTAGAAGTTGCGTAGCTGGCAAAGGCTTTATGTGCAGCTTCGATAGCTGTTTCGACATCCGCCGGAGTTGCAAGCGCCAGTTGATCGATAGTTTCGTCGGTAGCGGGATTCACAACATCCATCACTTCCCGATTTCCTGCGTCCTGCCATTTTCCCTCAATGTAAAATTGTCTCAGTCTTTTCATATTTGGAGCATTTATTAGATGATGCGGTGAATTTTACCTGGCAGCTCTCGGATTGGGAATAAAAAAGGGTGTGAGATGCTAATGAAGTCACCCTGCTTGTTTTCTGACTTGATAGTTTAGAATGAGGTGGAGAACGACCAGGCTGAGGAGCGAACTGACGATGAGAATACCGCTATTGAACCACAGCATTCCAATTCGAAATCCAAGCCATATTTTAATCGGCCCGAAAAAGACATTCGGATGTTCGGCATATCGATAATCGGCCTGCTCCATTTCGGCTTTGGAAACCAGATCCACGACTTTCTGATTTACATAGAGCTGTTCCGCAGTGACTCCCCGATCGTTGCCTATGATGGCTTGCGAATTCAGTGGAGCGCCTCGAATCACACGATCTACCAGCCTGAGCTTGCGATCCACACCGGAGGCGGATCGGGCTTCCAATCCGGAGGTAATTGCCAGGAGATCTTTCAGATCCGCTAAGCGATCTTCCTCCTGAGGAGTCGGATTTTTTATGGGGGCAAGGCCATTGATAAGCCGTTGAATTTTCTCTTGGCGCCGGGCAAGCGGATTTAACTTCGCGTCGGCATAGACCAACCCCTCATAGGACCATCGCATGGGCATAAATTCGCAAATGAGTGGCACTCGGATGTCGCTTTGTGACTCGAAGGACTCGCCGGGATGTTTTCGAAACCACTGCTCCACCACATGTACGAAATCCAAATTGCGGTTCATTTCCTCATATTTGATCAAAGCACCGGCAAGGATGATTTGAGGAATCAAAACAGCCGGGATAATGAGAACCGCTGTCTTCCCCTCCGGGACAATCGCGGAAATCACCAGACCAATTGTAAAACCGCTAATGCACGTGAGGACCATGGCAAGAAAAGTGATCCAAAACATGCCCCGCACCTCCAGCAAGGTATTTCCAATGAGGGTGAAGAGAGCGCATTGCAAGATCGCAAAGAGTAAAAGAGTCAAAGCCTTGGAGAAAACATAATAAGAGAGCCGAACGTCCAAATTCCTTTCGCGCATCAAAACGGGACGGTCGGAAATAATGTCGTCCACACTGTTGGTCAGCCCTAGAAACATTGCCACCACCAGCGCCAGGAAAAGATAGGTGGGGATGTGGAAGGCCGAGGCAAAATCGTAGCGATCCGTCTCGGAATAGCGCAGGACGATGCCAATGAGAAGCGCCAGCAGTGGCGCTTCAACGATCGTGGTGAAGAGGTTAGCCCGCGTCCGCAGTTTGCTGATAAATGCCCGCTTCAGAAGCACCACCAGTTGAGACCACTCCTCCCGCCACCGCCAAAGGTCCCTTCGCTGGAATAAACCTGGTTCAGGTAGGGGCGGCGGGGCGCCGGAAAGCTCTTGAGGAGGCAAGGGGGCGGCGGGCTGTTGGGCGTCTTTTACTAACCGGTATGCTTCATATTTATCCTGCCAATAATCGGGAGAAAACCGCCGTGCGGGCACGAGCTGCCCACGGTTATTTTCTTCGAAAATAATGTCTCCGCTCAAGTCGCGAAGAGGCGTCTCCAAAACGTCAAATATAAACTCAGGCCGGGTCGTTCCGCAAGCTTCGCACCCTCCTAGTGCCGTGCCAAAATGTTGCTCGTGTGCGGCCTCGGCATAATATTTCAAGCACTCCTGAGGAGTGCCAAAGAAGACGAGTTTCCCTCCCTTATCCAGGAGGGCCGCCTTCTGGAACATGTGGAAAATTTTGGAGGTCGGCTGATGAATCGTGACCACCACGATTTTGTTATGGGACATCGCACGAATGATTTCCATGACATGTTCGCTGTCTTTCGAGGAGAGGCCGGATGTGGGTTCATCGAAGAGATAGATGTCGGCAGTGCTGATCATATCCAATCCGATGTTCAGACGTTTGCGCTCTCCTCCGCTCAGGCGCTTAGTCCGAGAGCCTCCCACAACATGTCCCCGACGTTCGTTCAGGCCTAATTCGAGGAGCTTTCCTTCGATTCGACGCAATCTTTCCTTACGCGTCAAATGTGGCGCCCGGATGGCTGCGGCGTAAGTCAAATTCTCTTCAATAGTGAGGTGCTCATCAAAGGCGTCGTATTGCGGAACATAAGCCACATATCGCCTGAGGATCTCGTAATCGGAATAGAGGGACCTTCCATTCAAAAGGATTTCGCCCTGTTCGGGAGCGATACGCCCTGAAAGAGCGCGCAAAAGCGTGCTTTTTCCCGAGCCGCTGGCTCCCATCACACAAACCATTTCTCCCCGATTTACGGAGAAGGAAATGCCATCCAATCCGACTTCTTTATTTCTAAATCTGTAGACGACATCCCGTACTTCCAATGTGCGAATGATATTTCTCTCCTCCTCAATAATTCTTTCGGAAAAATTACACCGCAGCAGCTGGCCGGCATCGATTCGAATCGTATCGCCATCGGCCAGTTCGGCGGAATTGCGTACCGGCACTCCATGGACCAAAATGGGCCGATCCGCCTGGAGTACTTCCACCCGCCCCACTTTGCTCTCGTAGTCACAGTAAATCCGAAGGAGGATGTCTCCGCCGGCACCCGGCGAAAGAAGAATATCGTCTTCTTCCAATAGGCCAGGATTGTTGGAAACCAGATACTCGGATTTTGAAGCTTTGAGTTGAAAGCGCCCCCCGTAGGAACGAGCCCGCCGACGCAGGTCGTTGAGTTCCAACTCGCGGTCATTATAAAAAATGATTTTATCCTCCAATGTCGCTTCCACACGCACCCCCGTCCTGAGTCGGGTGCCATTGAGAACGGCATCCACGTTCTTCAATGCAACTACGCCCACTTTGAGACCAAAGCTGACTTCCAGACAGCTTTCTCTCGAACGGCTTTTTTCCAACCACACTTCGTCCTCAGAACTAATAGCCACAAAAATCTGTGCAACAGAAACACCTTTTTTGGCGTTAAAATAATAACTCAGGTCCTGGTAGGTGAGGACTTGGTCATCAATCAAAATGCGTTGCCCCGTGTAAAGCCGACAAAAGTCTTTCGGTTTGAGGACCCGGCTCTGGACGATGAGCACATGTTCGCTGAGGTTTTTGAGGATAATGAGATCTCGAAAACGGTAGGCAAGCAGTCGCTCATTTTCTTTAAAACCGTGGATTGCGACATCCGCGGTCCGGACATTTCCGTAGGTGACACATTCCAAAGGTGAGCCGCCCAATATGGAATGATCGCCAGGGTCATTCGCATTGAGCTGGTAGACAATGTCAATTGCTTGAGTTGCCATACCCAACTGCGACATAAAGGAATAATATGCGATGACCTGATCTTGCCGAAGGCCGGCTTTGGCAATCAGATCGTAGAGCTGAACGCCCAAAAGAATTTTCCTCTCATCGCTCAATTCAGCAGCCAGTTTTTGAGCCATCGCGTTGAGGTCCTGCTGCGCGTGCAGAGCTTCTAAAAATAGCTTGTGAAGGACGGAATAAACGGCATCGGGATAGTCATAACGAAGAAATCCCAGGCTGCTATCGATTTCCTCCTCCAACAGATCCCCATCCACACGGGCAAAGGCTGCCAGAACCTTAATGAGAGTCGGCAAAAGATTCGGTGCTTCCACGACGGTGCGCGGCTTTCGAAGAAGTCGCCGCCCCAGCCGCCGGGCGGTTGAGCGGGCACGCCCGAGAAAGAGCGTCATCCCTTCAAATCCCCTTTTCAGCCCCTTAAAGGAAAGGAAGGGAGGAGGAGGTGCGTTGTCCACAGATTCCTATGACATACGCGGATAAAAGCAATGTCACAAGCTCATAACTCCGTTGTGCTCTTTTGTTGGGAGACCGCCAGACCGCGGAAAAAGGCAATCCTCGCCAAGAAGTCTCTTTTTTTGCATAACTTCACTTCATAAATGGCCGAAAAGGCCGGCTGAGGGGGGACGGGATGAGTGCGGGGGAAATTCTAGTGCATTGAAATATAGACCCTTACACCTTTCAGTTCTGAAGAAAGAGCGACTTTTTTCCCGATGCCTTTGATCTCCTATTTCCTCATTGCTTACTGACGCCTCGTTAGAGATAATAACGGAATCACGACAATTGTAGTCAATAAATAGCCACATTCGTCAGTTTTTAGGAGCTCGTGGGTGCGAAGCCTGTCAGTTTGCGTTACACCCCAGTTGCTAAAAAAAGCGGATAAAGCCTTCCGGCGGTTGCCGGGCTCTAATTCAGAAATAAGCGTTTGCAACTTCAATTTCCAAAAGCTCCTGGCAAATCCAGCCAGCCAACAATTGTGAATGAAACTTTTTTGTAACATAAAAGAGGCGCAGGGGGCGCATTCGGATGTTGAAAATCTGCGGGTAGCTGGTCTGACGCGTTTGATTACGCCAGCCCAAATCAAAGAGCAGCTGCCAGCCTCCAAGGACGGACTGCGCCTGGTAGTGGAAAGTCGGGAAACCGAGCGGCGTATTCTTCGCGGCGAGGATCCCCGAATGATGATCGTTGTCGGCCCCTGTTCCATCCATGATCCCAATGCGGCCATGGAATATGCTCATCGCCTGGTCGAATTGAGCGAGAGGGTTCGGGATCGTTTTTACATCATCATGCGGGTTTATTTTGAAAAGCCTCGCACTACCATTGGATGGAAAGGACTCATCAACGATCCGCATCTAGACGATTCCTGCGATTTGGCCCATGGAATCACACTGGCGCGCAAACTTCTCATTGATGTTTTGCAATTGGGTTTGCCAACAGCCACGGAATTTTTGGACCCGATTATTCCGCAGTACATCAGCGACCTCATTTCCTGGGCTGCCATCGGCGCAAGGACCACGGAATCCCAAACGCATCGCGAGCTGGCTAGCGGCCTCTCCATGCCTGTGGGATTTAAAAATGGCACGGATGGGAGCATTCAAACAGCTCTCGATGCGCTACGTTCCGCGCGGATTCCTCACAGTTTTCTCGGCATTGACCAAGATGGCTGCACCAGTATTGTGAAAACAACCGGTAACTCGGACAACCACATCGTGCTGCGAGGCGGGCGCGAGGGCCCCAATTACGCACCTCATCACACCGCACTCGCCGCCGAATTGCTGCGAAAATTCAACCTTCCTCCGGCAATCATGGTGGACTGCCATCACAGCAACTCGGGTAAAGATCCCCATCGACAGCCCATCGTCTGGAAGAGCGTTTTAGAGCAACGGGCTGCTGGTCGAAAAGATCTCATTGGAGCCATGCTGGAAAGCAATCTCCATTTTGGAAATCAACCCCTCCCTCAGGACCTCTCCCAACTCCGTTACGGGGTCTCCATCACCGATGCCTGTATCGATTGGGAAACTACGGAGCGCCTTCTCTTGGCCAATGACCTGGTTGACGGCTGAATTTGCGGCCATTGATTTTGAATCCGCGGGCTCACAGCCGGACGGAACGGACCCCCCTATTCAAATTGGCATCGCTTGCATGAAAGGCGGCCAGCTCCTGCCCGAAACTTTTTTCAGAAGCTATCTTCAAAATACTTCTCGAGAACTTCATTGCGTCGCCACCACCATTCATGGCATCCGCCCCGACCAACTGACCAATGCTCCCCCACTCTTATCCCTTTGGCCAGAGGTACGAAATCGACTCACAAACCGATATGTCGTAGCACATGGAGCCGGCACAGAACGACGCCACCTGCGGGTTTTCCCCTTCCATGGATTTGGTCCGTGGATCGATACGCTCCAGTTAGCACGCAAATTACAGCCCAGCTTAAATGATTACAGCCTCGGATCTCTGATCGCTGCGTTTCGGCTGGAAGAGGAAATTGATCAATTCTGCAAAAACCTCCATTGGCATGACGCGCTCTATGATGCCGTAGCTTGCTTGGTTTTGCTTCAAACCCTCATAAAAACCTCTCCGCACTTTCTCGACAACTGCCAGCTGGCCTCCCTGGGTTTGGGATAGTTATTCACAGTGCCGGCAGTTTTACGGCTTTGTGATACCTTTCTGCCGTCCCTATGAATAACTTTGGAAGTGGTATCAGGTTCTAATAAATAGTTGAGTCTGAAAGAAGCGTTTAAGCTAGTAAACATCCATGTGTGCGGGTATTTTGACAGTAAAATTTCGAC
>PSRL01000033.1 GCA_003176035.1 Verrucomicrobiota bacterium | reverse complement strand
AATAGGCTTTCCCCATTCTTCCTTTATAGCATTTCTATTCGAATGGAACTACTTAAATCTAAAATGCTCTAGTCAATCTTTGTTTTAATTTGTTCCGCAGTTTGCGGATCAATATTATGCCAATAGATGAGAAATCGTTTTTTAACTTCGGATTGTTTTAGACTTTTATATTGGCCCACCAAGGTTTCGACGAGCCGATGACGCTGTTCATCGTCAAACACCTCGCGAACTAGGATACCCGCTTGGGTAAAGTCGTCATCGTCGCTGCGCAAAGTATAAGCCGCACGGACGAATTCGCCGTCGGCTCGCCATCCGGAACCTTCGGCCGCATAAGCGGGATCCGCTTGCGGTCCGCCAAATGAATTAGGTGCATATACGGGAACATTCGGATGATTATAATAGTGTCTCAATTGGCCATCCTTAGCGTAGGAACAAACTTCTACCTTGGGTCGATTCACCGGCAATTCATTATAGTTAGTTCCAACTCGATAGCGATGTGCATCCGCATAAGCAAACATTCGGGCTAATAGCATTTTGTCCGGGCTGACATCCACACCGGGAACTAAGTTCGATGGTTCAAAGGCAGCTTGTTCTATCTGTGCAAAATAATTTTCCGGATTTCGATTCAATTCAAATTCTCCAATTTGAATCAAAGGATAATCGGCGTGCGACCAAATTTTGGTTAAATCGAAGGGATTATATCGATAAGTTTTGGCCTCTTCATAAGGCATGATCTGAACTAAAACGGTCCACTTCGGATTTTCACCGCGTTCGATTGCCTCAAAGAGATCGCGCAGATAATAATCCGTATCCACACCGGCAATTTCTTGGGCATTCGAATTTGTTAGATTCTTAACGGTTTGCTGACTATGGAAGTGATATTTGACCCAAACTTTTTCGCCTTTTTGATTGATCCATTGATAGGTGTGCGAACCGTAACCGTTCATGTGCCTCCAATTGAGCGGTAAGCCGCGATCACCCATTAAATAAGTGACTTGATGCGCGCTCTCGGGAGAAAGCGTCCAAAAATCCCACTGCATATCTGCGTCACGCAAGTTACTGTGAGGCAATCGCTTTTGTGAGCGAATGAAATCCGGAAATTTCATGGGGTCGCGAACAAAAAAGACCGGGGTATTATTCCCTACGATGTCGTAATTTCCTTCCGTCGTATAAAACTTCAGAGCAAAACCACGCACATCGCGCCAGGTGTCGGGAGATCCCAATTCTCCGGCAACTGACGAAAAGCGGGCTAACATTTCAGTCCGCACCCCTGGCTGAAACAAGGCGGCGCGAGTGTAGGAGCTCACATCTTTAGTGATGGTCAATGTGCCGAAAGCGCCTCCGCCCTTGGCATGTACCACACGCTCAGGAACGCGCTCCCGATTAAATTGCGCATGTTTTTCGAGCAAATAATGATCGTGGAGTACAATGGGACCATCGGGACCCACGGTTCTTGAATGTTCGTCTGACGCAACGGGACAGCCAACTGTTGTCGTGGTATGTTTCCGGGTACTCATAAAATTTATCTTTTATTGCTCTCTTTTGGGTCTTCACTCATTTTCTCTGGGGCCTCACATCTTGACTAAGCAAAATGTGTACCAAACCTCATGAAAAATAATTGCGGCGACCGTTTGTTTAAAAACAGCCAAAATTGTGGCAAGAAACAACTACAAAAATTTTTGTGGAAAAATCTCACATTTCGAGACGCAAGAGATTGACTGGGGATAGGCGATTTCGTTGCAATCTTTCAATGGATCTTCATAATATTGTTGTAAATAAAACGGTTTTTAATCGACACGCTTACTCTATCAACCGTCCGTTGGGTATTTGGCAGGCAAAAATCGATAAGGCGGTGTACAGCGGCCCGGGATCCTCGCAAGGAGGAAGGTGCAGCGGAATTCATCTTTACGTGGAACGGAAACGTAGCGGCGAGAAGATTTGCCTCTTCATTCCGGTTCTTCCAGGATTTGATCCGTCAACTATAGCAGAAAATTTTAATGCGGGTGACTTCATCGAAATCGAAATCGCGATTTCCAAATCAGGCCTACCCGTTGTGAAAACACTTCGTAAGCTCGATCAACCGACCGGACCGAGCTGGCGAAAAAAACTTCCCCACACGGAATAGAAGCTCTCCCTAAAAGAGCTGCCTACCGGTAAAATGAAAAAGATTGCTCTGGACTCATTTTAGGTTTACTCACTAACTGATATGCAACTGGGAATGGTTGGCCTCGGAAGGATGGGAGCAAACATGGTTCACCGCCTCCTTAAAGCAAACCACCAATGCGTCGTCTACGACACTCATCTCGATGCTGTCGAGCAAAATGCAAAAAAAGGAGCGATACCAGCCTCTTCGCTAGAGGAATTTGTCTCCCTTTTGGAAAAACCGCGCAACGTCTGGATTATGGTTCCAGCGGCGGTCACCGACAAGGTCATAACCGACCTTTCAAACCACTTAGAAAAAGACGATACGATCATTGATGGGGGAAATTCTTACTTCCGCGATGATCGTCGGCGGGCCGCCGCTCTGCGTCCCAAAGGCATCCACTATTTGGACTGCGGTACCAGCGGCGGAGTGTGGGGAATGGAACGCGGTTACTGTCTCATGATCGGTGGTGAAAAGGACGCTGTCGATCGCCTGGACCCTATCTTTAAATCTCTGGCACCAGGCCGCGGCTCGTTACCACCAACTCCGGGTCGAAAGCAGCTTGGCGGCACGGCAGAGGAAGGGTACCTCCATTGCGGACCAGCCGGGGCGGGGCATTTTGTCAAGATGGTCCACAATGGGATAGAATACGGGATGATGGCGGCTTATGCGGAAGGCTTTGACATTCTTAGCAATGCCAATGTGGATACCCGACCACACGAATCTGATGCGGAAACCGCTCCGCGCATGCATAAAGATCTCGACTACGAATTGAACCTGAGGGACATCGCGGAAGTTTGGCGTCGCGGCAGTGTTGTCAGTTCCTGGCTCCTCGATTTGTTAGCCGTTGCTCTCGCCGGAGATCCTCAGCTTGACAAATATTCCGGCCGTGTGGCGGACTCCGGAGAGGGCCGCTGGACGGTTATGGCCGCTATTGAAGAAGCCGTACCTTGTGGAGTGCTCAGTGCAGCTCTCTACTCGCGCTTTCGCTCTCGTGCGGAGGATACCATCGCCGATAAGATTTGTTCCGCCATGCGATTTCAATTTGGCGGCCACATCGAAAAATCTTAAGGCACTTGCCATAGGGCTCATGAGCAAGAATGCCCGGTTTTTATTTGTGGAAATCCTCGGCTCCCTCGCCCTCCTAACAGCCTGTTCTTCCCCTCCAAGCAATTTTTCCCAAATTCCTTCAAACGAACCATCCCAACAAATTTCGCGGGTTCTTTGGATACCACAGGAAGGGGACCCTATTTCTCTACAAGCAATTCGAACAAGCGCCCCCTCGCACCCCACTGTCCACTTAGTCCTGGAAAAGGAGGGAGCGCTGATTCTTCAACTGAAAGCCTCTTCAAATTTTATTTCCGCAAGGAGTCCTCTCCTAGGAAATTGGCGGGGTCCGCCAAGTCGGGCTCCAAAAGCTTTAAAAATTTGGATTGCATTCGCACTTTCCCAAAAAAATCTCATGATGGAGGGATTTCGGTGGCAAGAGGGGAATTGCTCTCTCCTCAGTGCTGATGGTAAAGAATCCCTGTATGTCCTCCGAAAATCTTCCGGAAGATGAGCGCCAACTTTATGACCCAAGTCAGTGCTCTCCATTTCTAGCTCCGCCGGTTCCTTTCGGAAGCTCTGCTCCTCCTCCCTCAAATCCTGTTTTGTGTGGTTCCTATCTGCGCCAACTTTGGGGGATTTATAAATGTTATTCGTTGGGTTTCACCTCAACACTGAGCCAGTTTTTTAAACCATCTTCCACAAATTCAGGTGAAAAGTTCATCATGAATCTCCGCAAAGTTTATGCCGAATTAGAAGGGCTCGGAATTTTGCTTTTGGAATACGATCGTTTTGAAACTCTTAGTCGCCTGAAGGGAGCGATCATTACAGCCAATCATCCGAGCGGGCTGGATGTCCTTGCTCTTCTGAATAAAGTTCCCCGCCTCACTTGCATTATGCGTGCCTCCCTAAAGCGCAATCTTGTGATACAAGGACCCGCCCGAATGATTGGTTGCATTCCTAACGATGCGGGCGCAGCTTTTATCCGACAAGCCGAACGCAAATTAAAAGCAGGCGAAAATCTCCTAATTTTTCCTGAGGGCACCCGTACAACATCGGGAAGAACGGTAAATCCCTTCAAAAAGGGCTTTGCTTTGATTGCGGTGCGCAACCAGTTTCCCATACATACAATTCTCATCGAAAGAAAAAACCACTACCTTGCAAAGGGAGGATCAGTTTTGGCACCTACAAGATTACCAATCAGGTTGCGTTTGAAAGCTGGAAAAATTTTTTATCCCGAATCCGATGAAAAGCCTCGTGCGCTAAGCGCCCGCCTTCAAAGGTATTTTCAAAGCGTTTTACGGATTTCCGGCAATGAAGTTTGTGTAATTGAAAGCGCGGTTTGATGCCTCCCGCACTCTTGCATCATCTTATTCTGATTCCCTCATATAACAGCGGTCCTTGCCTGCTGGAAGCAGTTCGTGCGGCGGCCAATGCTTGGACTCCCGTGTGGGTAATCATAGACGGCAGTACGGATGGGAGCTTGGAGCGATTGCGAGCGGCTGCTATTGAAGGGGTTCAGGTATATTCTCTCCCCAAGAATAGTGGCAAGGGAGCGGCTGTCCTCCATGGAATGCAAATTGCCCATTCGAAGGGCTTCACCCATGCTTTGGTTATGGATTCGGATGGACAGCACAGTGCCAGCCACATCTCTACATTCTTGGAAGCTTCTCTAGCCCATCCAGAAGCCATGATCTTGGGAAAGCCTTTATTTGCTGCCGACGCACCGCGCGAGCGCGTCTATGGGCGTCGAATAGGAAACTGGTTGACAACTTTGGCAACATTGAGTGGAGGCATTCACGATTCTTTATTCGGTTTCCGCGTCTATCCGTTAAGACCCTCATTAAAAATCCTACAAGCAATCAAAACCGCACGAGGCTTTGATTTTGATACGGAACTGGCCATCCGCCTGTATTGGGATGGAGTCCCTCCTTACAATTTAAATTGCCCGGTCTATTATCCGACGCGGCGGGAAGGAGGTATCACTCATTTTCGTTATTTGCGCCACAATTTTTTATTAGCCGGAACACATCTGCGCTTATTCTGCGGGATGCTAACGCGTATTCCCTCCCTGTTACGCCTTAGAAAAAAATTTGCTTGCGCCAAAACCTTCGATGGCAAGAGGAAAAATGCAGTTATGACCTTGGAGTAGATTGGTTTATTTCTATTGAAAGCACGAAGGCGCCAGATTTTTCCGCGTCTTCTCCCGAGAGCCCCTCCTGAATTCCAGCAGGACAGCAGCGCAAAGATGCCCTATCTTTTACAAAGATATTTGAGCCCGCTTATAGCGGAGGCAAGTTGAAACAAGTTTCATGTCAAGTCATCTTCACTATAAAAGAACTTTTTATCGTCGTTTCTATCGTGCGGAAATTTTTGAGATTTTAATGCGAGCACGACATTGTGTCGGTGCAGGCATCGCCTGCCGGGTAGCGCGGGCAATCGCCCGGATCTACACAGCAACCCACCCTGAAGTCGTGGAAGTCGTGCGGGACAACCTTTCTCTTCTCCAAACCACACCGACTGATCGCAAATCCGCCGTTCGCGTTTTTGAAAATTTTAGCGAAATGCTCGCCGATTATTTCAGTTTATATCGCGAGCCGCCGAGGAAAGCCACAGCAATGTGCCCTGAGAGGCAAGGGGAACAGATTCTTATGGATGTCTTTCGCGCGGGAAAAGGCGCAATTCTTGTCACCGCTCACTTTGGATTTTTTGAACTTGGGTGCGCTCTTCTAGCAAACCTGGGAATTCCTCTCACAATATTAACGATGTCTGAACCCACCCATGCAATGACCCGGTGGAGAGCTGACTTCCGCACGCATTGGAAAGCCGACTCTCTCACGATTGGTACCGACCCCTTTGCCTCTCTGGAGGTGATACGCACCCTCCGTCAGGGACGCTTTATAGCAATGCTCGTGGATCGTCCTTTGGACCAAAATACTCTCGTCATCGAAACTCCTGGCGGTAAAACCTCATTTTCTCTCTCCGCTGCCTTGCTAGCCCATTTAGCTGACTGTCCTATGATTCCTATTGCTATCTGGAAAGCTGATAAAGTATATCGAATGCGAACTCATGAAGCCATCCGGGTAACTTCCCCCGCTGGCCGCAAGGTAGCGATAGAAGAAGGTACCCGTAAACTTGCGAACTGCCTTCTTCAAAACATTATCCAGACTCCCGAACAATGGTATCAATTTGTCCCCGCTCGCTTCTCAGCATTTGCTGCTTGCTAATATCACTTTCTACACTCGTTGCCGCTCCTGCTTCGGAGAGGTCTTCATTACAGCCCTCACCAGATGAACAGCCACTCATCTCGTCTGATCAGCAGCTCAATAAAAAAGAAACCGAGCAGTTCTTAGTCCGCCTGGCTCAAGCTCGCAAACAGGCCGGCGATACCGAGGTATCTTTTCGCGAAAAACGTTTCTTCCCTTTCATGGACAAACCAATTGAAACCACCGGCACCCTTGCCTTTCATCCTCCAAATTCTTTTCGACGCAACGTAAATCAAGGGAGCCTCACCGTTTCCAACGGCAAAACCCTATGGATTTATGAACCCACGCTTTATCAAGTGGAAATTTATGACCTGGCTCAGACCCCTTTTCTCAAAGATACACTCACCACTCTAACGGCCGCTCTTTCAGCCGATCAGCTATCGACACTATTTCATTGCACTGTATCTCGAAATAAGAATGAGAACGTAACATTGACTCTTATTCCTCGCACAGCTTTACGCAAAGTAGCTTCAAAAGTGGTCCTAGTACTGCGTCCAAACTTTAGCGCTGCTCAACTTGAGATTTATTCCCCAGAAGGAGATCGAACTTTCACTACTTTCGGAGTGGAATCCCACACACGGTTTTCCCCGGCCACATTCGAATTCCGTTCCCCACCCAATACACGCGTTTCCCGACCGTTGGCCAAATAGACTGCAAATTAATTACTGCATATAGCAAATATTTGAAAAATATTTATTTGATTTTCAATAGTTTGCACAGTAAATTACCGTTGGGTCTTGCAGCGAAAAAATGTGAAATGGTTGTGAATTCAAGAGCGCTTTTCATTCCGAGTCAGCCACAAAAGAGAGGCTGTCCGGCGACCGCCCCCGGACGTCGTAGGAAAAGGGTATCAAAGACGGACTCATTTTAGAATTCTTTCGCTAATAAACAACATTTGATCCGGGAGTAGTACCAGCCGTGGCGACGGCATTTCCACAAATTCAAACTCTTATTTTTATGAAAATTCTTTGTAACCAAATGACACAGGCTTACGGGCTAGATGGATTATTTCCAAAAATAACACAGGACTATTACAATGCTCATAATATCGAGGATCAGGAAACTGATTCCGTGATCCAGCCTACTAAGTGCGAGGAGGAGGATGAGACAATTTTAAAATCGGCCCATTCACGGAACCAAGCAACGGTGGTTACCGAATTCTTGCAACGGCTGCACCGCTTTAAGCGCAGTGTTTCGCAAGAGACTTCGTCAGAGGAAAGTCTTGCCACGGGCATTCCCACACGCCCTCTCTCAAGAGAAGCAAAGCAACGAGTATTAACTGCGCTGCATGCCTGCCTAAGAAGTGCACATCGCGTAGCGAACTCCCATACATTCTCACCTCAAGAAAAAGAAGACATAAGACACATTGTTTTTGGGCGCGCTCTGGGAACGATTCATCCGACTGTCAGAAGCGTGAGCAACGCTACAACTCAAGAACAAGTCACTAACCTGCTCAGAGATCTCATTGAAAAAGTTAGGGATATTATTCAGTCGATTCAGAATGTAGTATTGCCGCCCTTGGCTGAAAATTTTGAAAGTCAATCAAAGTCCATTTGGTTAGATACGGCCTCCTTTCCCATGGAACTTGAGGAGCTAGATGCGGAAGATTCCGTTTCTCAAGATTTTCGAACGAAAGTGCTGACTTATATTCAAACTGTGGTATCCGATATTGATAGATTTAAATCTCTGGAGAGCGGCAACCTCACCCTGGAATTTGCCGGGCGTATTAAATTGGGATTTGATGAACGCAAACGCCTCTTTCTGGAGGCCAGCCGTCAAATTCAAGTTGCAACAACCGGCAATCGCGAAATCGAAACTATTCTCAAAAATTTGAGGACATCCGTCATGAACGAGTTAAAAAAAGAAAAATTCACTCCGATTTTTCTCTCGCCTCAACTCTGCTATCTGCGAAACCACGCTTTCTTTCAAGCACCATCCAAATTGCAGGAAGCGCAAGCTTATCTCGGAGCATAGAAATATAAACCTCGACCTTAAATCTTATCAGAGCCGCATGAGATCATTGATTTTCTCGGTCTCGTTTTGTTATGAGTTTTCCAATTGTCTTTTCTACTCCCCTCTCACGGACAACCTTCGAGAGAAGCACATTTCGGCATTTTGAAGGCATTTACCGGGAAAAAGAAGCTTCTTTGAAAAAGGGCGCCGCGGCTTTTTCATCAGTCACGCAAGTTTTTTACAATGGTTCCATGAATTTGTTTCGACAGGTCGATCCTATTTCCAAAGAACAGATGCAGCTGATCAGAACGACGCTGAATGTTCAAAAGCAAAGGATTCTCAGGGTAATGCGCTCGCCGCTCTGTTTCCCGGCGTTGCGGAGAAGCTTAACACAAGTTTTTACAGATCTTTCCCTTCTATTTGAAAAAATTGAACGTTCCGCCACAAAAAACGAGGTATGTGATTTTCTTAAAAATGCAAATGACCGCTTATCAAAAGAAATCGACTCGCTATTAGTGATACTACGACCTCCCTTGGTAGCGAAATTTGAAGCGGAGTGGATGGCAATTGCCGAATATCTCCAACAAATGGTTCTTGTGAAATCAAGGGACCTTGCTATGGACAGTCGAAAACAGGCCATAGCAGAATCTCTTTTAAGGTTCGCGTCTATTGCTCAAGACGAAAACGCCGAGACAATCCAAAGCGAAGAAATTCAGGAGTTCCGACTCAAAACTCATCAACGAAACGTGCATCTTCTTGCGGCGGCGTCAGCAGTGCGGCAAGCTCAAGATCATGAAAAGATTGATTCTATTCTCGTGAATTTATATAATAGCCTCAATTTGCTCAATTATCCACTTTCTGCGGAACGAGATCTTGTTCAGAGTGAAATATTCAAAATTCCTGACGATCTCGTGGGCTTGCGTCGACAGTTAGGACAAACGATTTTTCGTCCCTATAGTTCCATGACACTGTTAACAAAGTAACTTACAAATATTGAGACAGGTGATGAAGGAAAAAGAAAAGAAAGTGAGATTAAGTTTTATCAAAACGAAGAGCAAGCCATCGAGGTTTTGAAAATCGATTCATCAATGCCCGTAAGTGGATCCAGACCATGCGCTGACCTTACGGCAAATCAAGAACAGATTTCCACGCAACTTCCCCAGAGAACTTCCTCCTTACTAAATTTGCGAGTTGTTGCGGCTGCCGCAACAGCCTCCACGAATGAGGGGCGCACCCCGGAAATTCAGCTTTACCACCAACTGGAAGATCACCGCCAACCGATATTAGAGCTGTTAAATCAATATTGTTGGAAATCTGATGAATTGGTGGAAGATCTTCAAACGCAATGTGACCGAGACGTCACATTGTGCACTTTAGCAGCTTCATTTTCCAGGTCTCTCTCCGCAAACATCCGTATGATCCAGTTAGTGACATCCTTGCGAGACTTGCGCCAAATATTGGATAAGTTACAAAACGTTGTGCTGGATATCACCGCGCGCGTTCAAAATATTGTCTCCCCTCCCTTACTGACCAAATTTATAAACCTCCGTACTGATATTGTTCTCAAATTGTCGACATCAGCTTTTGATCGGTCGCGGTTGCTGGTTCACAAAGACGAGATTCTCAATCGAATAGAAAAAATCATCAGCGACACCGAAGAAGCGAAAGGTGCTTCTCCCGGCCAGCTTCCGCCGCAATTTATTCGCAGGCTGGAATGGGGCCATGACAATCGCAAAAATTATCTTCTATTAGCCAAGTTAAATATTCAGGATGCAAAAAATAACGAGACCATCGAACGTGCATTACACGCACTTGCCAAATCGATCGCTCGAGGCGACCGAACTCTCAAATCCGTGCTCCGTTCACCTCAACGCAATTTTGAGGAAAAAGCATTTGCTTTTCTCGGGAAACTCTATGCGCTCCGCCACAAATTGGGCGAAACCGTCAACCCAGAGCCGCATTCGACAACACGCAAAAATTGAGAGGTGTTTCGCTAGGATGACTCAAGCTGAGGTATTTACAATTGTAGACTGTGCCAGCCAATTCATTAGAATTGGATTCGGTAACATGCTCTTATGGAATTCGATTTAAAAAGGGCTAACTTGCTGCCCAAGGATGGCACAGCCATCTATTATGGCCCCATCTTTCGTGCCGACGAAGCGCTTACTTACCACAGCCATTTGCTCGAAAACATCGCTTGGAAAAGTGACGAAACCATTATTTTTGGAAGACGTCTTGTCACAGCACGTAAAGTCGCCTGGTATGGAGATCAGCCCTATGTCTACCGTTATTCAGGAGGAACAAAAACAGCTCTTCAGTGGACGAACGAATTGCACAATTTAAAAAATATTGTGGAAGCGCATCTGAAAACAAAATTTAACTCCTGCTTACTCAATCTCTATCATACCGGTCGAGAAGGAATAGGATGGCACAGTGATGATGAAACAGTATTAGGCAGCACGCCGACAATTGCATCACTTAGTCTTGGTGCCGAGAGAAAATTCTCTTTTCGTCACAAAGCGACCAAGGAAATCGTTTCAATTTTTCTGGAAAATGGAAGCCTGTTAGTCATGAGTGGCATTACCCAAGCCTATTGGCAACATAGCCTTCCAAAAACGCAAAGAGTGAATTCCTCAAGAATCAGTCTGACGTTCCGAACGATCATCTGAAGTTTGTGATTTATCGCAAGTGCATGATTCTATGTCATCATTGCTTCTCGCTGCGACCTCCCTAGGTTTTGGGAGAGGTTCTCACGAAGCAGTGCTATGTATTGACACAAATGCTAAACAAACCCACCAAGCTACCGTTTTTCGTGAGCCCAAGTGCCATTCGAGGAAAGGTAGAAGGGGTCAGCTCGGAGCCCTCGGGCAATTCTTTTGTTTCCCATACATCCCACATGTTCTCATCGCTTCCGATCCGAATAAACGCCCTTGAAACGAACTGAGGACACAGTTGAAACCAACGGATCATTTTTCGCCATGGCCTGAGGTAATTTTCTTTTTCACGTTTGGTCTCAAAGTCCAAATCGGCTGCAACTTCATCCCACCAACTCTCTTGTTCAGCTAAGGGTTCGACGGTAATTGTCGCGTGTGGAAAGATATTGCCACCAAATCGGGAGCGGATGAGCTTTTCGTCAATTGTTTTCGGCGGCAATTCTCCAATGACTACTGGCATGAAGAAACCGCAAAATTCATCGCTACTCTCTGATCCCATGCCAATTTCAATTCCCGCCATCAGCTTTTCGGCTTGAACTGCCAATCTACGGCAAAGCGCCAGTTCGCGCCGATCCACCTCAAGTTGCACCGCCTCACCCCGCTGACCAATGACTCCATTACTATAAATAGTGGTATGGCGAGAAAGAATGTTGTTAGGCCATTCAGCGGCGGGATCGCCCACATCAAAGTTATCCATGCACTGCTGAATGAGTTTTTCTAAGCGATCTGAGACAGGCTTGTGTGACTGAGCTAGCTCCCTGTTGCATGCAACATTTGACATAAATGTGTAAAATAGATTGTTCCAATTTATATCAGTTCAATCATATTTCAACATGAGCCCATGCGTCACTTCACCAAATGATGGAGAAGTGAGAGGAGAAGCGCCGGGCGGATGTGCGCTCTCTTCATTCCTATTTAACGAGGTTTTTTCTAGAACCTCTTGAATCGCATCAGCCACTTCGTGGGGGGTGACACTCAAAATGCACTTCTTGGCGTGATCCATGCAGCGTTCCAATCCGCATCCAAAACAGGGGGTGCGATGGTAAAATACACGGTTTCCTTCCCCCTTTGGGAACCACTGACCCGGAAAATTTCTTCCGGAGAAAATTGCCACGCAACGTGTATTCACCGTGGCTGCCAAGTGCATGGGGCCGCTGTCATGTCCAACAAAAAGTTCAGCCTTTTTCAAGACAGCAGCGCTTACTCTAAACGAAGTCCTGCCGCAAAGGTTGACTTTTGGTCCCAGCCACTCATTCAAAAAACGCTCGGACCGCTGAAACTCCGTCTCGGCACCAATCATTGCCCACCCCCTCTCTGAATATTTGGCTCTTAAAGATCGGATCAATTCCAGCCAGTTGGGCTCTGTCCAATCATTGGTATCTGACTTAGTTCCAACACTGGCAACTATCCATTTGCGTGCGGGAAATTCCTCGTACCCCAGCAAATGAGTGGCTCTCGCATCGTCTTCGGCTGTAATTGCCAAATCCCAAGCCGCGGGATCGGCTAAATTTACAGTTACCAGGGAACGGACACGTCTGGCTAAGCGCGCCGCTTCCCACTCCCACGTCCCTTGCAAAGTTTCAGTCGGAGACAAGTCAGTAGCGGCAAATGGGACACCGATGATTTTTTTCGCCCCAATCAATTTGAGAAAGCTCAAATCACGGAGGCTGGTCCTCCACCCCCGCGACGCTGCCAAATGAACCGCCACATCGAATTGTCTTTTTTTTAGACTTCGGATTAAAGCAAGAATTATGGATATCTTGCGCGTCGCAAGCGGATAGGTGAGCACTTCATCCACGGTTCCGGTCGGAACCAAGATTTCCTTCATTTGCAGCGCGTCATTCCGAGTTTGAGAGTTGGTGAGCAGGCAAATTTCAGCTTGCGGGAATTTTGTTCTCATGGCGTGAAAGCACGGTAACGCCAATAGAGTGTCTCCCAAGCTACCAAGGCGATAAACCAGGATTTTCATCGTCCGGCGATAAGGCTCCCCTCTTGCACCTCGCCTGGAATAAAAAATTCTCTCAAATCCGGACTCATTTTAGAGTTCTTTGGTTATATATGGCTTGTGTGCAATAGCGGTTTGATCTCATTCCAAACTCTTTCTCCGTGCAGTTTCCAGGTCAGTTTTAAGGCCTTTAATCTTCCTCTTTCTCCCATGGCTCTTCGTAATTCAGGAGCATCTGCGAGGTAACTGATTTTTTCGGCGATTGATGTCGGGCTTCTGATGGGAACAAGAAAACCGCAGTCGTTGTCCTCGATGAGATCTCCTCCGCCTGTGTTTGGCGTTATTATTATGGGGAGCGCGCGACTCATAGCCTCTTGGATGACTAAGGCCCGCCCCTCAACCAAGGAGGGCAAAACAAAGATATCACATGTCGCCATGAGCTTTAAGGTCAGATGGTGAGACCGGGGGGACTCATAGATGAAATCGGAACATTGGCGGCGGTAAAATTCCATTGGAGCCAATAGTGTGCCTAATACCACCAATTCGATATCCTTTCGCTTCAAAATTCGAATCGCCTGAAAAAGATCCGCTAATCCCTTTCTTTGTGTTAATGATCCCACAAAAAGGACGCGAATTTTTTTTTCCATTTTCTTAACCGCATTTGTAAGAGGCGGTGGCGAACCAAAGGGAATTACGGCTACCCGCTTTTCTGGTAAAGAGAAAGAATTTGCGACAAAATTACTTGGGCAAATCACGAGGTCTGCAAGAGAAAGCTCCTCAGTTTTGCGATCCAGCTTTGCGGTGGAATCGCGTTTCCCGCGCAAGAGAGCCCTCCACTCCGGAAGACGTTCTTCTTCTTCCTGTAGCAGGCGGAGAACGGTTGTCCAATAAGCGATGGGCAGTTCATACACGCAGTGAATTCCCTCTTTCTTGGCTTCACGGAAAGTTTCCAAAGCGCCATCCTCATAGGCATACACAACACGTACACCTTTCTCCTGAGGCAATTGATTTGCCACAAATCGATCCAAGGTTTTATAAACTCGGTCCACACTGGCCCACCCGATTTCATGTCGAATGAGATCATCCCAAGCAATTGCCGCGGCCGTCAGTCGAATGATTTCTCGCATCCCCCCCATTCGAATTTTTTTCGAAGGAAGCGTGTAGGCACGACGCAGCAGTTTTTCACGCAGGCTCCCAGCAAGGAGCTTGGGCCACATCGAATCCGCACCAAAACCTAACATGGTTCCAAACCATGCAAGTGCACGCCTTTCCTCCAATACGGTAAGCACACTCCGGCAATTTTGATTTCCTGTCGGATGCGAGACGATCACTTGATGATGGGAGCTTTCTATCATCAGCGTCCATTCTTCTTATAGCTCAAGGACATTTCGTCGGCTTCTTTGAAGCTCTAAAAAGCAAATTTCATTGGAATTCCTATCCATTTGATAGGTAGTGATTACGATTCCGGAGATTTTCCGACTTTATAAAAGAGATGTTACCGTTGAACGGTCTTAGCTAGAGGCAAGCCTAGCGCCCCAGCATAGAATACGATGAGTTCGGCGGAAGAATTGCCCGTTTTCCCGCGATGAATACTGTTTACCGTTTCCAAAACCGCTTGCCCTGCGTTTGCCTCCTTTTTTTCGCCTGACTCTTTTTCAATTATTAACTTCCCCGAGAGTACATAGACTGCTACCGGAATGCCATGAATATGCCAAGGCAACGCGCTATGTGGTGGCAGAGTGATTTTTAAAACACTCAATCGAGGCGGAGCGCTAGGATATGCCTTATAGGGAACATGATCCCAAGAAACCCCACCTTCCGCTAGAGTTTCTATTTGCACGGATTTGCTCTTACCTTGATAAGGGGCTTGCGCTTTGGCCGGAACCAACGTCAGCGAAACGATGCCACATGCAAATAGCGGCAATTTCACCCAGTTGGATCGCGTTAAGGTTGAAAAAAATTTCATTTGTCCTCACACTTCAGAATTCCCCTTGCTATATGACCATCAACAAGGTGGCAAGCCTGATCGCCGCCGCTCGGAGTGTCCATGAACCCTAATTTATTCCAAATCTTGATTCTAGGCCTCGTACAGGGGGCCGCGGAATTGCTCCCTGTTTCAAGCTCAGCTCATGTTATTGTGGTAGAAAAGCTTATGGGCCTTGATCCCTCCGCGCCAGAACTGACATTTCTCCTGGTGATGCTCCATACCGGCACAATGTTTGCTGTGATCTGTTATTTCCGGAAGTCCTGGCATCAAAATTTCTTTAGTTCCTGGGAAAAATTTCGATCCGCAGCTATTCATGTGGTTGTCGCCACCTTCGTCACCGGAATATTGGGTCTTTCCTTGGAGTTTCTCATTGAAAAGATCTTTTTGCGGCATCATGGCACAGCCGCGGAAGTAGAAATGCTTTTTGGTCAACTCCCCCTAATCGCAATTGCTTTGAGCTGCGCGGGCTTGCTGATTGTCTGTTCAGGTATCTTGAATGAAAAACATCCCAAACAGGGCTCTTTGAGTCCCGGGAAATCGGCTTGGATCGGAGCCATGCAGGGCCTCTGCCTGCCGTTTCGCGGATTTTCGCGCTCAGGAGCAACAATCTCGGCAGGATTATTGGCCGGAATTGAACGCCGCAGATGCGAGGAATTCAGTTTTGCCTTAGTGGTCGTCCTGACGCCGCCTGTTATTATTAAGGAACTTTGGCGGCTTCTAAAAGCGCACGCGGACACCGTCCATCCCCACCATTTGGCAAAACTCCTCTTCCCCGGAGTATTCGGTATGGCTTGCAGTTTCATAGGGGGTCTTCTTGCCCTGTGGCTTCTTTCCAATTGGCTGGAAAGGGGCCGCTGGAAATTCTTTGGATACTACTGTTTTGCCTTTGCCTTAGTCGTTTTGGCAATCGCAAAATTGAATTTCTGACCGGCTATTTGCTTCTTTAAATGAAGTGAAATATGTTGGACCGCCGATGCTTCGAAACAAACTTTCCCAGCTATCCCCAGTTCGATGAACCATGATGAACCAGCCCCTTCTTACCATCCCCTCATCTTCGGTTCCATTGGGAACCGTCACCTTTCTCTTTACTGATATCGAAGGAAGTTCCTTACTTTGGGAAAGATGTCCCGATGCTATGACATCTGTTATTGAACAACATGATCATCTCCTTTCGTCGCTTTGTATTCAAAAGGGTGGGTATGTCTTCAAACGAATGGGTGATGGGATTTGTGCTGCCTTCGAAGCTCCATTGTCAGCACTCACCGCGGCGATTCAAATACAACGCGCATTGGCAATTAAGTCTTGGGAGGTGATTGGTGGCTTGAGAGTGCGCATTGGCATCCACACCGGGGTTGCCGTCTGGCGGGAAAACGATTATTTTGGCCAAGCCCTCAATCGTGTCGCACGGATTATGTCCGCGGCCCATGGCGGCCAAATTCTTATCTCAGGCGTAACCGCTGAGCTGTTAAAAGACTTCAGCAGTGATCAGTGGTCGTTACGACATCTCGGCGAACATCGTCTCAAAGGTCTCGAAAGATCCGAGCATCTCTACCAGGTACTTGGTGAAAACCTGGAATCTCAGTTCCCATTTCCCCGGACACTTGAACAGATTCCAAATAATCTTCCGCGATTAACCACAAGCTTTATCGGCCGTCTAAAAGAACTGGATGAAGTCAAGCGACTGATAGCATCTTATAATTTAGTCACCCTCGTTGGGTCTGGAGGAACTGGAAAAACCAGAATGGCTGTCGAGGCTGCAATCGATGTTGTAGCGGATTATCCGGATGGTAGCTGGCTTGTTGAATTGGCATTGATTTCCGACGAGGACCACGTCCTCGAAGCCATCGCTACCGTCCTGGAAATCAGATCCGAAGGAAATATTTGTTTTGAAGAAAGCCTGTTGAATTATCTCGGCCCCAAAAATCTTTTACTCCTTCTCGATAACTGCGAACACGTAACTACGGGATGCGCCGCAGTAGTACAAAAAATTTTGTATCACTGCCCAAAGGTGCATATCGTCGCGACTAGTCGCAATCCGCTGGGAGTTGCAGGGGAAGTCGTCTGGAATGTGCCGCCGCTCGGATTGGCAATCCCAAAGTCACGATACTTGGGCAGCGATCCGAACTTCGTGAAAACTATCTCCCAATGCGATGCCGTAAAGCTATTTGCAGAACGAGCGGCTGCGGTCAGACCCGACTTTGCGATTACCCCGCAAAATGCCCTCGCGGTAGCCAAAATTTGTTCCCGGTTAGATGGTATCCCCCTTGCCATTGAACTTGCTGCAGCCCGCATTAAAGTCATGACTGCAGAACAAATCGTCGAGCGTCTTAAGGAGGGGTTTGGATTTTTACGATCAAATCGAAAGGACGTACTGCCACGCCAACAGACTTTAAAAAAGCTCATCAGCTGGAGCTATGAACTATTGACCCAGAAAGAGCAGCTTCTCCTCTCTCGTTTAGCAGTCTTTAGTCGGGGACGGACTCTCAAAGCAGTGGAAGCGGTCTGTTCCGGGGAAGGTATTGACCGCGACGAAATTATCGACCTTATCCAGCAGCTGATTGACAAATCCCTGATTGCTGTCGAAGAGGGACCGGCCCGTGAAGTGCATTATATCCTCACGGAGTCCCTTTGGGAATTTATTCGCGAAAAATTCGAGGCTAGTGAGGAATTTCACCGAATTCAGGAAAGGCATTTGGACTATTTTCTTGCTTACGCTGAAGAGCTCAGACCGAAGCTTTTGACAAAAGATCAGCTTCGCTGGCTGGGAATTGCATCTGCTGAACGAATGAACTTTCAAAAAGCGGTGGAATATGCATTGGTCACCTCCTCCGGACCGGAAAAATGCCTCCGACTTGTAGCCGCCCTGGAAAGGCTCTGGGAAATCCAGGGCAACAATTTGCAAGAATCACTCAATTACACACGCCGCGCTTTGGCGAGGCCAGAGGCGGAGGAGCCAAGCATTTTTCGTGCGGAAGCCCTTCTTGCCGCTGCACGGTTGAGCTGGTGTCTCGAACTCAATGACGAAGCACGTCGCTTTTATCAGCTCGGTTTGGAGCTCTATCAAAAACATGGCGTTGAACCCAAAGTAGAACTCGCCAGATGCCTCCTCGGATTCATCGAACGCAATGATGGGCATCTCGATATTGCGGAAAAACTTTTCCATTCGGGCCTTGCTGCGGGCAAAAGACTCCGCCACACGCTTCTCACCGCTGCGGCTCTCAACGGGCTGGGAACTATCTGCCAAGATCGAGGAGATTACTTCTCCGCACGTCAATATAAAGACGAAAGTCTAAAACTTTATCGTCAAGCGGGAGACCGCTGGGTGGTAGCCATTATCCTTTGGAGCGTGGCTCGTGCGGCCCTGGCTCAAAAAGATGTGGTTACCGCAACAAATGCTTTGGAGGAACTTCTTATGATCGCTCGAAGTTATAGAAATCGCTGGCTCATTCATTATGCATTGACGGGATTTGGCCACCTAAAGCTTTTTTTAGGAAAACCGCGGCAAGCAGCACGAATTCTCGCAGCGGCGGAAACCTTAAAAGAAGAACTCGGCCTAGGATCGGTCACCATAAAACAGATTGAACGCGAAGATCTCATGCGCCGCTTAGAAAAAGCGCTCCCGCCCGACGAACTAGCGGATATCTGGCACGAAGGCCGCAGCGCAAATCTCAAGCAACTCATTGAGGAGCTCGAAATTTCCCGAACTAAAATATCCTAAAACCTAGGAAGACCGGCGTTGCCAGAAATTTTTACAATCCTCCATGACGCCAAATGGAAAATAGGAGTCGAAGACACATATAAACCCCAAAGCACAAGCCCGCCACCCCCGGAATGGAAACCTTGTTGACGAGTGGTGGAACATGCGCCAACGCTACAATGCTGGAACAAATGAGTACGGCTGCTGTTAAAATCGCATTAGCTAATCGATTGGAAATGGAATCCAACGTCTTTCGAAGCGGTTCAAAGCCCTGAGGATCAATTTTGTGTTCGAGAGGGATGTTACATTTGCCCCTCTTCAGGTTTTCATAAAAATTTCGAAAATCGTAAGGAAATTTCTTTAGCAGATCGATTGTTTCACTCGCCAGATGCGTGGCAAGCCTCCAAATCTGGCAGATTGTGAGCCGATCACGCAACATCCGTTCGGCAAATGGCTCGCCAAGCAATATAAAGTTTAAATCCGGGTTCAAGGAAATCCCGATGTTTTGAACCTGTGCAAGCGCTTTGATCCCCATGTAAAAGGATGCCTTTAATCGCAGCTGATTGTTCCTCAGCAAAGCCAACAGCTTGCTCAGAACATGACCTAAGTTGATTTCTCGGAGTGGACAACTGAGATGCTCCTCAGAAAAGCTTTCCACATCAGCCAGCATCTTTTCGGAATTGCCAATGACACCCTCTTCCGACATTTCAAGGATCGCTCGCATCGTCAATCGATGATTTTTCTCTCCTAAACCAATAACTAAACTGGCTACGCTTCCGCGGGCAGTCGGATTTAGCGTTCCCATCATGCCATAGTCATATAATCCCACCACGCCCTCTTTCAATACGGTCATATTACCGGGATGGGGATCTCCATGAAAGAAACCATGGATAAAAATCATCTCATAAATGAGATTCGTGATGTTTTCCGAGAGAATCACCGGATTGACATCTGCTTTGAGCAATGCCGCAGTCTGTGTAATCGGTATGCCCTTTATAAAATCCATCGTGAGCACCTGCGGGATGGTCAATTCCCGGTATATTCGAGGCACAATGATGTGAGGATTGTTCTCGAATTGTTTTCGGAAGCGTTCGGCATTTGAGGCTTCATTTTCAAAATCGATCTCTTTGTACATCGAAGCGATAAATTCGTGGACTATGCCTCGGGGGTTTAAACCTGCCAGTTCATGAACGTGCCGTTCCAAAAAACCCGCGAAATCCATCAGGATGGCGGTATCCTGCTCGATAATTTTCGTTATACCGGGACGTCTGACTTTAACAGCTACCTCCGTTCTATCCGGAAGATGAGCGCGATATACCTGTGCAATGGATGCTCCCGCTATAGGCTCATCATCAAATCTTGAAAAAAGCCTTTCGATCGGTTTATTGAATCCTTCTTCTATGATGCGGCGCGCTTCGCCCGTCGGAAATGTTGGTACAGTATCTTGCAGTTTAGAGAGTTCCCCATAATAGTCGTCTGTGATGAGATCTCGACGGGTGCTCAACATTTGCCCAAATTTAATAAAAGTCGGCCCGAGTTCTTCCAGCGCCAGTCGAAGCCGGATCGGGAGGGGGTTCTCTAGGACCGATGCGCTTGGGGGAACCTGAACGCCCTCTGTTTCGGCTCCTAATAATCGCTCCAAAAGCACGAGTTTAAGGATATCTGCAAACCCATGCTTAAATAGTACCCGAAGAATTTCGCGATAACGCGGCAGGTGAGCAGCGAAATCCACCGCTGTGCGAAGCGTATCCCAAATCACCCCCCCAGCGTGCCCCTTAATATTAGATAAAGTAAAGGCGGAATTACCTCGCCGCAACGCGGCACTTCCTTGCGCTTACTGGGAGGCTTGTGCCGATTTGTCCGGAAGAAAGCGGGCGGGCTGAATGGTCCGAGGAAATCTCAACACCACTGTCACCCCCTTCCCCTCCGTACTCTCAATTCCTATTTCTCCGCCATGTGCCTGCATGACTCTTTGCACAATCATGAGGCCTAAGCCAGAGCCCGACTCTTTCGTCGTAAAATAAGGTTCGAAAATCCGAGCCATGTCGTTCATTGGAATTCCGGGCCCGGTATCGGAAAAGATAACAAAAATATGAGATTCGTCTGCCTCGGTCCGAACGCGTAAAATCCCACCGGTTTTCATAGCCTGAACCGCATTACGAATAATGTTGTAAAATGCTTGTCTAATTTGATCGCGATCCACACGCAGCGCGGGCACAGAACGGTCCAATTCTAATTCTACCAGAACATCACGGTTGGAAATCTCCACTTGCAGAAAAGCAATCGAGCCTTCGATGAGGCGGTTGATGTTTTCCAAGCTCAGTTTTAGCGATTGCGGGCGGATTGCACGAAGGAATTGCGTAACGATTTGATCCAAACGGGCAACTTCGTGACGAGCGACACTAATTGACTTCTCCAATTCTGTCCGCGCACGCGTCGGCAGCTTTTTGAGACGTCGAGTCATCAATTGAAGGTGAATGTCTAATGAATTCAGTGGGTTGCCAATTTCGTGCGCAACCCCAGCCGCCAAAAGGGTCACAGCCGACACTCGCTCCGACTCAATGGTTGCTCGTGTCGTCCGCCGCGGCTCTGTAACGTCACGCAAAATAATGCCGCGTAAAATAATTCCTCGTTCCTTCAGTTTTGCGCCTCTTTTGTCATCTGCTTCCACCATTAGCGGCACAACGTAATAGTTCAAAAACCGGTGCTGCGGATAAAAAACTTCCAGTTCACGATTTGCTGTCTCTGTTGTGGCAGAAACCGCCGCTTCCAGGCCTCGAATCACTTCACCTATAGGACGACCGGTACCCGACTCTTCATCAATTCCAAAAAAGGTGCAGGCCGCCCGATTGAGATAAAGGATCTTTCCCTCGGAGTCAGTCACGATCACTCCCTCAAAGATGGCATTAAAAATCGTCTCCAAGAATCCTTTTTCCCGAGCTAGCTCTTCCAAATACCCCTGAAGCTCGCCAGGATCCACCCGCTGGATTCGCTCCAGCAACTTTTCAAGGAATCCTCGTTTCATGACACTTTAGCCGATGACCTCCCGGGGGAGTATCACCCGGATGGGAAAAAAACAAACATTTAGACCGAGATCAAGGTTAAGCGTGGCCACTGAAAACGGGGACAGAGTGGGTACTATCCACCCATATGCAACCTGTCGCCCAAATTTCTCACAATCAGTTGCACAAACCGCTTATCGAGAGGATAGTGAAATATGAACCAGTTTATTCTCATTTCGCTCCTCTCCATCTTGAGCATGGCTTGGCCCTTATCGGTCGTACAGGCACGCTGCGGGCTGGGGGGGAATGTGGGCTTGGGTGGGAACATCCAGCGTTTTGAGGCTCCTGCTGTAAACGAATGGGTCTCGATAAATGGGTTCACTTTGAAAGTGAACCGGGTCAAATGGGCTATTCAAACGATGACCGCAAAACGGACTATCAGTGCTTTTTTCAGGGATGATAGCACCGCGATCCGCGCTATTGAATTCCCGGCTCTGCCTCCTCATCAGAGTCTTCGGGATTTTGCATTACTGAGCGCGCCATTCCCGGGTCAGAATGCCCATGTCGAAAATGTCCGCACGGCCTTTAATGTTTGGGGCGTTAAAGCGAGCTATGGCGGCGCCCCGAGTTTTCCCGGCCAAAATCCTCTGGTGGTCCGATATTATTTCCAAGGACAGTCGGGAAGAATCACCTGTTTCGAAGTCTTACCCATGAAGCGATTTGTCGATTGGTCAGAATCCAATAACCTCATTTTAAATACCTTGTCTCGCCAACGCTCCAGCTAATGCCGCGAAAGCGGCAACTCTAAACAACGCTCCTAGAGCATTTTAGATTTAAGTAGTTCCATTCGAATAGAAATGCTATAAAGGAAGAATGGGGAAAGCCTATT
>PSRL01000112.1 GCA_003176035.1 Verrucomicrobiota bacterium | reverse complement strand
TTTTTAAAAGAATCAAAAAAGACAATACCAACGAGGAATTAGAGGAACTAAACTTAAAATGGACTGGAACGCCACTTTATGACGCTTGGCAAAAGTTGCTTCGGCAAATGGACGCTTCTCAGGACTTGTCTAATGCCGTCGCGCAATTCAATAAAATGGCGCATGCAGGCCGCCAACTGGCCTTCAGAGACAGACTGTCCTTGCAGATAGGACAGCGGAGACGATGATTTTGCCGCTTTACTTGCATTTCAAGGGAGAAAATGCGAAAAGCCGAAGCCCCGTATCCGCTCCTGTAGTTCAACGGATAGAACGGAGGTTTCCTAAACCTTAAATCTGGGTTCGATTCCCGGCAGGAGCACCAACCATGTTAGTTTTCTTTGAGATCCTCTTCAAAAGTGTGCAGAATACTTTTTGAAGCTACAACTTGTAGTCCAAAAAGACTCTATTTATAGTCCCCGGATCTCCAAAAGAAACTGACACAGTCAGCGTGGACATGAATCTACCCAACCAACGACTTGGTGCAACTGTCGGCCCCGAAGGGGTCACCTACCATCTTTGGGCTCCCAGCGCTCAAGAAGTGGTCACACGAGTTTATTCCAGCGCGGGGAATGCAGCTCGTGTAATACCATTAAAACGCGATAGTGAAGGGTATCACACGGGCAGAGACCCTCAAGGTCGCCCCGGTGATCGGTACATGTACCTTTTAGATGATCGAGGTCCCTACCCGGACCCTGCATCCCGAGCGCAGCACACTACACCACACGGTCCTTGCATCGTCATTGACCCCAAAGCCTATGACTGGCATGACGCTTCATGGAAGCGGCCTCCCTTCCGAGATCTGGTTTTATACGAACTCCATATCGGGGCATTTGGTGGAACCTACCGAGGCTGCATCGAACACCTCGATTTTTTGAGGGATCTAGGGGTAAACGCCCTGGAAATCATGCCGATCGCGGATTTTCCCGGTTCTTGGAATTGGGGCTACGATGGCGTTCTCATTTATGCGCCGGCACGTTGTTACGGAACTCCCGATGATTTCCGAGCTTTAATTGATGCGGCGCATACCCGCGGACTAGCGGTAATTCTGGACGTAGTCTATAATCATTTGGGGCCGGACGGAAATCATTTGGAACGTTTTTCCACCGATTATTTTCACCCCACGCATGAAACTCCCTGGGGCAAGGGGTTCCAATTTCGCCTTCCGGCAGTCCGCAGACTTTTCGTTGAAAATCTGCTCTATTGGATGGAGGATTTTCACATGGATGGTTTTCGATTGGATGCCACCCAAGAAATCATGGATGAATCTTCGCCGCATGTTTTGGCGGAAATGACCACCTTGGTAAAATCACGCGGAGGCTACATCATTGCGGAGGATATGCGGAATGAAGCTAAACTCATTTCTTCTACTTCCGAAGGAGGGAAAGGTTTTGATGGAGTGTGGACTGAAGATTTTCACCATGCCATCCGAGTCGGTCAAACCGGAGAAAATTCTCTCTACTACGGCGATTTCAACGGCTCGATTGATGAGCTGATCTCCACCTTAATTCATGGATGGTACTATCGCGGAGAGCATTCCAAGTTTTGGCAACGATATCGCGGCACAGAAAGCAGACACCTCCCACCTCAAGCTTTTGTTTATTATCTTTCCAATCACGACCAAACCGGAAACCGCCCCTTAGGGGACCGCCTGCATGAACTCATCTCACCGGCAGCTTATCGGGCAATGAGCATGTTCTTTTGTCTACTGCCCTACACCCCCATGCTCTTTATGGGACAGGAATGGGCGGCTTCCACGCCATTCCTATATTTTACTGATCACGAAACCGATTTGGGACGAGCAATTACCGAAGGACGTCGCCGCGAATTTGCCCACCTGCAAGGCGATGTGGCCGTGCCAGATCCACAAGATCCCGAAGTCTTCGAGCGCTCGCGCCTGGATTGGACGGAATACCGCAAACCCGGACATGTCGAAATTTGGAATCTGTACCGCACTTCATTGCAGCTGCGGCATCAAGAAGCAGCTTTTCGACCCACCTGCCGCAACGGTTGGCAAGTCGCCCCAATAGGGGGAAACGGGGTCGCTATCCATTATAGCACCACCGACCGCGAATTTGTACTTGTCTACCACCGAAAGGATGTTTCCGAGGATCGAATTCCGTTCACCGGCGATTGGAAGCTCCTTCTGAGCAGCGAAGACACAGCCTTTGGCGGTCAAGGTGCCCCCAAGTTAGCTTCCGGAAGTCTCACTTTCGCAAGGCCTACCTCTGTTGTTTTAACTCGACCATAGCCACGTCCTAGCCGGACCGGCGTCCTGACCACACAGGCGTCCTGACCGGACCGGCGTCCTGACCACACAGGCGCATTGGCCTGACCGGGAGTCTCTTGTTTCCGATAAGCCTTACGGGATAGGCAATTTTAAAAGAACCGGCCGCAGTCTTTCGAATCTTGGCACATCCATATGGCGCCCATAGAGACGCAAATACGCCGCCACATTTTTTTCGCTGGCGTCGGAACGGTTGACTCCAAACAAAAATGCCAAGCCAATACCCAGTGGATAGGCATGCAGAGCATTAGAAAAGTAACGCTGTGCAGCAATGGTTGCTCCCACCAGACAAGCGGTCCACACAATCATCCAAAAACATTCCGCAATGAGAGGAAATTTATTTTTGAAAATTCCGCATTGCAGCCCTTTCAATGTCAGAGGAAAGCTAAATGCGCCAATGAGGAGCAAGTTTCCCAAAAACCAGGACCCGGCAATCCAGCCGAGGACAAAATCAAGAACCGCAAAAACGATTTCTTTCATAACCAATATTTTAATTTAAGATGGCCAGTGGGTTTATTAATCAACTAGAGCCGTTATTAACTAACTAGTTACATGTTGCAAGGAATTGCCAGGAGGTTGCCCCCCTTTTGAGCCAGGCTGTGTTTCCAAAGTGAGTCAATAACGTCCAAGGTATTGCCACGTCGGTCTCCCTGGGTTTTAGAATAGGTTCTATAGCTTTGGGAAGAAGTCTATCTTACCCCCCTTTGGAGGCTTTGGGAGCAAAAGAGCCATTTGGCACCTTCGGAGCAACAAATCCTTTTTGTGTTGCCCCACCATCTTAATTTTCGGAGAGGCATGTTAATATGAACGAGTCAGAACAGTCCCTTGCATGTCCGCTGGCGATCAGTTAACAATCAGCTGTCAGTCAGCCGTTCCAAAAGTTCTTCCACATATGCCATCCACCCGATTAGATACCGCCGAAAATCCTCTGCGAGAGGGCCTTTCCCAGCGTCCTGCACCCCAACCGTGTACTTTGGTAATTTTTGGAGCTACCGGAGATTTGACACATCGCAAGTTGATTCCGGCACTCTATAATTTGTATGCCGATGGGAATCTGCCACCGGCCTTGACGGTAGTTGGATTTGCGCGCAAAGAAAAATCGGACGACCAATTTCGTGCGGAACTCAAGGAAACTACTGCCAAATTTTCGCGACAAAAAATTAATGAGGAGCTTTGGACTCACTTCGCGGCCTCAATCCACTATCACCAGACCGAATTCGGACATACAGCTGGCTACACCGCCCTCGCTAAGAAATTAGATCAATGGGACATCGAAAACGGCACACACGGAAATCGATTGTTCTACTTAGCCATCGCCCCCGATCAATTTGCAATCGTGCTAGAGAATCTGAGAACCAGTGGGTTAAGCGCAACAAAGCCTGGAAGTTGGGCCAGAGTCATTGTGGAAAAGCCTTTTGGAACGGATCTTGCCAGTGCGCAACATTTAAACGCCTTAGTGCAAGGTTCATTTCCTGAATCGGGTACCTACCGAATTGATCATTATCTGGGAAAGGAAACCGCTCAGAATATCATGGTTTTACGTTTTGCCAATGCACTCTTTGAGTCAGCGTGGAACTCCCGATACATCCATCATGTCCAGATCACGGCTAGCGAAATTCTAGGTGTCGAAGGGCGCGCTGGTTATTATGACCGGGCAGGCGCTTTGCGTGACATGGTCCAAAACCATCTCTTGCAACTTCTCTGCCTCACCGCCATGGAGCCTCCAATCGATTTGGACGCGGACAGTATTCGTGACGAAAAAGTAAAAGTCCTTCGTTCACTGCGACCTATCATTGGCAATGAAGTCGCCGTTCGAGCTATTAGAGCACAATACGGTGCCGGATCTATTAATGGAAAACGGGTGGTCGCCTATCGGGACGAAGAAGGAGTCAATGCCGAATCAAAAACAGAAACCTTTGTTGCCTTACATATCAGCATCGACAATTGGCGCTGGTCGGGTGTGCCATTCTTTATCCGCGTTGGAAAGCGGCTCCCCAAACCGGGCACGGAGATCGCCATCCATTTCAAGAATGTACCCCAAGTTCTCTTTAATAAAGGCAGTGAACTGCTGGATGAAAACGTTCTGGTCATTCGAATTCAGCCGGATGAGGGAGTCTCCCTGCGCATGAGCGCTAAACTGCCTGGCTCCAGCGTCCGTATTGAACCAGTCAAAATGGATTTTCACTATGGCACTTCATTTGGCAAGGCAACGCCGGAAGCCTATGAACGACTTTTAATGGACGCAATGAGCGGAGATGCCACTCTATTTGCTCGACGAGACGAAGTGGAAGAAGCTTGGCGGTTTATCGATTCTATCCGTGAATTTTGGGACCGTTCGGGAGATGAACCACTGGTTTATTCAGCCGGAACCTGGGGACCATCCGAAGCAGATCGACTCATCCAACGCTTCGGCACAAACTGGAGACGTCTGTGAACACTGATATCCTGGGGCTACCGGTTGAAATTGGGCTCATTGAAAAAGAATTGGGCAAATTATGGGAAGAGAGTGCGGGCGTTAAAACCCGTGCTTCTTTAATAAATCTCGTCCTCTACACTGAGTCCGCCAAACAAATTGAAAGCGACACCCACTTGATTGCGGAGATCGCCAGTAAACATGCGCTGCGAGCCATTGCGGTGTTTGCCAATCCATCGGCTAGCGAAAGCAACGCCCGAGCTTGGATCAACGCTCACTGCCATACTCTCGATCAAGGGAAACTTCAAATTTGCTCGGAACAGATTACCTTCCAACTGGAAGGAACCGCCGTCAATTCGCTCACAAGTGTTGTTTTTTCTCACCTGGATTCCGACTTGCCCTTCTGCTTCTGGTGGCAAACGGAATTCCCTGCAAAAATTGACGTTGACCTTTGGAGGCTGGTGGATCGCTTGATCTTTGACAGCTGCACATGGAAAGAACCCAAGACTCAAAGTAAGAGCATTCAAGAAATTGCCGCATCGGCGGCGCATCGAATTGTCCTCTGCGATCTGAGCTGGGCACGGCTGTTGCATGCTCGCTTCGCCATCTCCAGCCTTTTCGACACCCCCACCGCACTTCCGTATCTCCGGATAATCACTCAAATCGAAATCCACCACGCCCCTGGCTTTCGGACGGCGGGACTCCTGCTGCTAGGCTGGATCGCCACCCAGCTAAAATGGACTCTCCAATGCTCCGATTCGTCTCATTTTTTCCTTTCCTCCGATGGAAAACACATTGCCTTTCGACTTGAAGAAAAAGATGGTCCTCTCATCAGCCACTGTCATTTAGCAGTGCAAACCGAAAATGTGTCTTTCCGGATTCGACGGCCGGAAGGGTCGGAATTCTATCAAGTTAAGACAGAGGGTCCGGGGCTTCCTTCCGCTGAACACCTGATTGCAGCTGGAAAAGAGTCTGTGTCC
This sequence comes from Verrucomicrobiota bacterium, assembly GCA_003176035.1. Lineage (GTDB taxonomy): Bacteria > Verrucomicrobiota > Verrucomicrobiia > Chthoniobacterales > Xiphinematobacteraceae > Xiphinematobacter. Next base: position 7,840 of record PSRL01000112.1, on the reverse strand, counting down.
GACATTTTGATCGAAGAACTCGGCCGCTCCGGAAAACACCCCCTCTACTGCAAGGCGTTGAACCTGGTACTCCCCCTCCTCTCCCCTTCCTAGACCGCCAACAAAAGTCCTTGATTGAGGGGCGGCGGAGTAGTAATAATATTCAATTCGCGGCCGTTTTCCTATCGTATAGGGAAAAGACTGAATCAGAAGGCTGGGTGCGTTAATTCCCTGAATCATCCTTCAGCCGGAAGTCGTCTGTTGCTGCGATACAACGTTACAGAAGCCCTAATAGCTTCCGTATAAATACCTAAAGAAACAATTCACCCAATATGGCCGAACAGGCAGAACTGCAAGAACTGATTGCTAAATCAGTTAAGAATTACAAAGAAGGAAGTATTGTTAGAGGATTTATCCTCGAAATACGCCCCCGGGAATTTCTAGTGGATATCGGATACAAATCAGAAGGTGTCATCCCTGTCTCTGAATTTGACGATCCGGATGAAGTGGAAGTAGGTGATGAGATAGAAGTTCTTTTGGAGCGGCTTGAAAACGAGGAAGGCATGTGTGTCCTTTCCAAAGAAAAAGCGGCACAACGCCAAAATTGGGAAAAAATCGTTTCCGTCTTCCATGGGGATGGTCTCATCCGTGGCAAGGTCAAAGGAGTCGTCAAAGGCGGTCTCACTGTCAACGTGGGGGTGGAAGCCTTTCTCCCCGCTTCACAAATCGATATCACTCCGCCCAGAGATCTTCAGCAATTTGTCGGCAATGTTTACGATTTCAAAATCGTAAAAATTAATGAAGATCGAAAAAACGTGGTTCTCAGCCGCCGAGAGCTCATCGAAAAGGAACGCGCTGACAAGCGTCTGAAATTCCTCAGTACCATTCAGAACGGAGATCGGGTCATGGGTACTGTGAAAAACATCACCGATTTCGGAGCGTTCATTGACCTCGACGGAATCGACGGATTGCTGCATGTCACGGACATCTCTTGGGCTCGAGTCGACCATCCAAACGACTTGCTTAAAGTCGGACAATCCTTGGAAGTGGTTGTTTTGGATATTAATAAGGAAAAAGAGCGTGTTTCTTTGGGCCTCAAACAAACCCAAGACAATCCCTGGGACAAAATTGAGGAACGCTTCCCGGTAGGACGCACCATCAAGGGCAAAATTACTAATCTCATGCCTTATGGGGCATTCGTCCAAATCGAAGAAGGAGTCGAAGGCCTCATTCACGTTTCCGAACTCTCCTGGACTAAACGGATTGCCAGACCCTCGGATGTTCTCACTCTCAGCCAAGAAGTCGAAGCAGTAGTCCTTGGTGTAAACAAGGACGAACAGAAAATTTCCCTTGGAGTCCGTCAGCTGGAACCCAATCCTTGGGATGAAATCGAGCAACGGTATATCATCGGCAAGCAGGTCTCCGGAAAAGTCCGGAATATGACCGCTTACGGTGTCTTCGTTGAGCTGGAAGACGGAATCGATGGAATGGTTCACGTCTCGGATCTGAGCTGGACCCGGAAAATCAATCATCCCAGTGAAATTCTCCAAAAGGGACAGCAGATCGAAGCGGTTGTCATCGATATTGACAAATCCAACCAACGTATCAGCCTCGGCTACAAACAGCTTGAAGAAGATCCATGGAAAGACATCGAAACCCGTTTCCGTATCGGAGACCTTGTCAAAGGCACTATCACCAAAATTACCAACTTCGGAGCCTTTGTTCAGCTAGAAGGTGATATTGACGGGCTAGTTCACATCTCCCAAATCCGAGAAGATCATGTGGAACGCGTTAAAGATATCCTTAAGGTGGGCGAAGAAGTGGAAGCGCGCGTCATCAAAGTCGATAAAACGGAACGCCGCATAGGCCTTTCCATTAAAGCCGCTGGCTATAGCGAAGAGGCGTTACGCCGCGAAAGCGAAGCTCTCGACAACCTCAGGCCCGGTGAGGACATGGTAGGCTTGGCACAAGCATTCCAAGTGGCTGAAGAAGAATATCGTCCTGGTGATAGCAAAAAAAAGAAATAATACATCCATGAAAGAGAAACCGAAAATTACTGCGTATTTGAAAACTTCGTGCGGATGGAGTAACGGCGTCCGAGCTATTTTAGCAAAATACAACCTCTCCTACGAAGAAAAGGACATTATAAAGAATCCTCAGTTTCGGTGGGAAATGGAGCAAAAAAGCGGCCAACCGCTCTCTCCTTGCGTCGTCGTTAATGATCAGATGCTAGCTGACATTAGTGGCGAAGAATTAGAAGGTTATCTCCTTTCCCATAGCTTTGTTGAAGCTTCAGCACAACCTACTGACGTGCCGATAAATGCACCATGCACAGATGAGCAACACGCCGCTATGGTCAAATTAAAACCATAGCAGGTAATCTTTTCGAAGTTTCCCACCAAAGAGGCCCGGCCTTCTTTATTAAGAGAAGGTCGGGCTTTTTATTTATAGCGAAACCGCTATAAAATGATCACAAATTCGGATGGTATTTTTTCTTCGGGCGCGGCGCAAAAGCAAGGCTATATCCATTGATATGGAATTAGTTTTGCAACAATGGCTGAGGGAAAAAGACCCACAACGTTGCTCTCATTTATAGAGATTTCACTATATGGAAAATCTCTAGCAAGGAACTCCACTGTCGCCGTTCCGCGGCGGCTTTTCTTTGAACGATTGTATGAATACCGAAATAAAAGACACGAGAAGCACCAAAGCAAAGCATTGACTCATAGCGCTGAGTGGCGTTTGCCCGAAGGTATAGCGCCTTTGCCCCATGACAAATACAAATGCGATCGTAAAGGACATCCCGATGTTATATGAAAATAAATAAAGCGCCCAGAGACTTGCGGTTTTAAATCCCGGATCTTTCAATTTCATCCAACCAAATTGCAATATAGCTGCGACAATAAGAACAAGCAGTAAGGAAACAGAATAAAGAGGATTCATGACATGTCCCGCCAACACTGCAAAGGCAGGCATGTGTACGGATTGAGGAATCTCCTGCAAAGATAAAATCCCATTTGTGTAGTCCTGAAACGGCGCCCATCTGTATGGCCGATTTTCAAGTAACACTTGTTTGCTTCGCCTCAGTTGTAAGCGCACATCGATGTCTTTTTCCGGATCATAAATCCGATATCGTGGCGGAGAGAAAAAAAACCACAATTGAGCGGTTATCTTCTCTATCATGCGTACCGGATATTCTTTCCAGGCGCGAAGATAGTAATGGGAATAAAAGTTTTTTATCTCGCTTTCATTGTGATTCAAACTCCGGATTAATTCTCCGCAGGGACCCAAATATCGAACATCGTCCGGATCAAAACGAATGAAACCCGCGTAGGCCTTCGAGGGATGCCCAATGACCTGATTCATGGATCGCAGAAAGTTTTCTACGATGGGACGCTTGGAGTCGGATGGGGAAAGGACGTGTGCGTCTTTTTGTACGACATCGTAAACTATTTCCGCTGAGGAACAGAAAAGCGACTCAGCCAGAAAGTATTTGTTGCCTGTACGTCCGGCTGCCGAATGCACCCAATGGTCCGGCCATACCAATAAGCCAGCTACCAACCCTAAACCACAAATCACAGATCCGACTTTTGCCGCTCCGTTGCCGGGCCTGCAAATGAGCGCAATGAAGACCGGCAAGAGCGCGCAGGCCACTCCAAATCCAAAGTAAGGCCGTAAATAGTACGCTGCCGAGGATAAAAAAATAAGACAGGCCGCAAAAATCCCGGCTTGAAAGTCAAAACGAAAGCGAAATACTTTTCGCGAAAACTCGGTAGCCAGCCAAAGGCAAAGCGCAATATCAAAGATAAAAAATGCCTCGGGCCGAATTTTATGTTCATCCAACACAAGAATTGTCGAAAATAAATAAAGTGTCGCGATGATCAAACCACCCAGCCGGTGAAAAGTCTCCGTGAGCAGTCCTTGGGGTAAAAAGACGCGCATCCGATGCCAAGCTAATATGAGAAAACCGCCGGCTAATATCCCCATCCCATGTTGGACTCCGGAAATTGCCGCAAAATTCGGTTGGATACGCAAAAGCTGCTCCAGCAACCACGGGTAGAGAAATTCACGGTATGTCGGTGCAGCGGCTCCATGGACTAAGGAACTCATCGCAGGCGATAAGTAATCCCAGGAATCAAAGTCTAAAAACGGAATCAACGGCAGTTCGGCCCGCAGCCGGATGGCTAAGACAAAAATAATTCCCAAAATAGGCCAATAAGCAAAGTCCCAACGGGCTGGAAATTTTCGGAGATGCTCATGAGCCATAGAAATTGAAAGAAGAGCCACTTTATAAACCGCAAGCGGCCATCTTGCACTTTTTTTAGTAAATCAAATTTTTCCTTCGGCTCTTACCAGCCGGCTGCTTCGGCCGTATCTAAGGCATGAGAGACAGCGTCTGAACGCCAAGGAGGAGCCCGTCGGCGTTGGTCATTTTCCAAAATGGATTGAAATGGCGACGATTCATCCCTCCGAACCAGAGTGTCGAACCAATTCAGATAATCTTCGATGGCACCGCACTGTTGATTTAAATTACGCCGCCGTTTTTCCGCGTCTTGGATACGCTCCTGCACGTTTTTGCGCGGATTTCGAAGAAGGGTTTCCAGGATTCCTCTGTATTCGTCAATGAGCGGCCGGTACATGGGGTTCGCACGCAAACTGAGAAGCAGGAGATCCTGGGCTTTGCCACGAAGGGAAGATTGATACTGAGGTGCAGTCGCTATCAAACGAAACGCTTCCATTTTGGTAATTATCTTTTCTTTAGGTATTTTCACACCTTGCGGAAGGGAGATCGAAAGGACCGCATCCAAACGTTGGGCGGTCTCATTCAAAGTGAGCGGAAGCGCTCTTTGCAGCACGGTGGGGCGCACCAAGTTTAATCCCCATACTTTGACCAGGGTATTTACATTTCCCTTCAACGCGGGAAAATAAGCTAACAATGTCGCAGGAGTGCCATCCCAGGCAGCTGGGTTTGAAAGGAAGGAACATATGCCTGCACTACCAGCAGGGAGTTCAGTGAGGGCTTGCAAAAGTGCGCGCGCTTTTACTCGGTAAATGGTGCGCGAAACGGCGTCCATCATTTCCGGATTCTCAGCAAGAAAGCCTTTGAGATCCAGAGGTTGTGCTCCTGCCAATGCTGCGACATGAGATCGAATAAAATCTCCTAATTCTCTCTTCAGCACCTCCTGCAGTGCACCGTCTATGATCCAAGCGGGAGGCTGACGGTATTGACTCCCCAGGCTGGGAGGGTGAGCGGCATAGGCGTTCCGTAAGGCAAGCGCTTGCAGTACTCTCCAATCAAATTCGAGTGCGTGTGTTTCCCCCCAATCCGGAACATCAAGCTGCACTTTCAGCTGGTGATCATCGGTAAGTAGCAATTTCGTTTTAAAGGGCATCCGCAGCCTTCTGGCCGATGGTTCGTCCACTAACCGAATGATGATCGGATTTCTCCAGTTAACTCCCTCCGGCTGAAACAGAGCATTCCAGCGACTTGCCAGGTCCTCCGCACGCCGCATTGCATAGGCAACCAAATCCTTCCTTTTACCGTAAATTACAAACTGGCGTGAAACGCTTCTCTGCGGCGTCGGAAGGGGGCTTGCCAAAAGCCTCCCAAAATTCAGATCCCATGCCAGAATCAATAAAAAGACGCACAGGATCCAGCGCATGATCAAACTGCTTACTTGTCTGCCGGCTTTGGCTTGGTCGGCGATCCCGACTGAGGTGGGGCCTCCTTTTGAGCGGGTTTCTTTTCCCCCTTCTCCTTTTTAGCGGCTTCCTGATAACCCTGACTGCGGTAATCCGTAATATAAAAACCACTGCCTTTGAAAATGAGGCCCGCGCCGGTTCCAAGCAACCGCTTGACCTTTCCATGGCCCCACGCCTCCATCTGGCAATGAGAAGCGGGACATTCGGTCAACGCTTGGTCTTTCATAGATTGAAATATTTCGAAATGTTTTTGGCATTTCTCGCATTCGTATTCGTATGTGGGCATGGTCGTTTTATAATAAAAACCTCGGATTTTACACGACGAAAGTACATTTCGCAACACGCCGCTGGCAGGCCGCAGACTTGACCGCTACCATTTCTTACATTAATAGTTAGCTATCATATGAAAAGACCGCTTTCTTGGCTGAAAGTAACCGCCTGGGCGGCACTAAGTTTACTCGCTGTGGGCTGTGCCGGCCCCGACCGACGCTCTTCTACGCCATATCTTGGAGCAAGTGGCTCAGATGGCGCTTCACGTTCGGACTCAAAGTCTTACTGGGACGGAGACAATGTGAGTGGCTCTCCGTCTATGGTGCTCAACCTCACTCGCCAAGTAATGTACTATTATAAAGGCGGTCAGCTGGTTGGCATGTGTCCTGTCTCCACTGGACGGGAAGGTTACGACACCCCTGCCGGCAATTTCCGGGTCATTCAAAAGGACAGAGATCATGTTTCAAGTCTTTATGGCGATTTCGTTGACGCAAATGGCACTGTGGTGGTCGCTAACGTAAGCGCCAACGACACCAAGCCGCCCGGTACGTCATTCCGCGGCGCTGCGATGCCATATTTTATGCGGCTACACGGCGGAGTCGGAACTCACGCCGGATTTTTACCAGGCGTCCCTGACTCACACGGATGCATCCGTATGCCAGAAAAAATGGCCGCCATCTTTTTCGAAAATACGCCAGTTGGCACACCGGTAAAAATTACATACTAAACTGGTTGTTTTGAATTGTTAGTGCGGATGCATAAACAGTACCTAATACAACCAGTTTCTGTAGAATCGGCAGAAATGCTTTAATCGAGTCTTTCGCTTTCATGCCATAGATCCGTTCCATAGCAATGGCCAAAAGGAAATTCCCCTGAGAATTTGAAACATTCGTTCGGGCCATTGCAACGATGACTTCTATGCTTATACTGAATCAAAGCAAATGCGCTTATCTAACAGCGGTAATATCTCCGTATGGGTCCCTCGCTGAAGAGAGGGGCAAGGGATTTAAAATAAGACGTAGGAGAGGACGGGATCGCAACAGGAACATTCACAGGCCTCCGAAGTCAATCCTTAAAAATTATGGATTTCGGAGAGAGTATATTTTCATTATAGTTGCTGAAGCACTTTTAGTTCAGCCTGCATCACTTACGTTGAGTTAATCGGGACAATAACTTTATTTTAATGGTGTCATGGATTTTAGTATCAGCGCCATTTTGACTCAGTGCTTTAGCAACATTCAGACGCTTTTCCATTACCGCTTTCCGGAACGGAGTATGCCCCTGCAAATTAGGAGAATTAATATGGATTTTTGCACCGTTTGCGATCAGCAACTCAATCATTTCTGCAGTCTTTGCTAAATGCAATACATTCTCACCAGCTTGAGGATTGGTGTACTGGACCGAAGCTCCACCATTATTAATCATATTTTTTACTGTTTCTGATTCACAAAATTGAACAGCTTTATGCAAAGCTATTTCTCCTTTTTGGTTAGGCTCATTAATCCATCGTTTTACAAGATCAGAACAAAGTAATATTTTAACCAAACTATTATAAAAACTGCGTTCCTCGCTGGAAGTCCATGCACTAGCTTCACTAACTTCCCCTCTGGGAACCCGTACGCGAGCTTCATACGGATGCCAAGCCGTTTGCCGTAAACCATCTGTATTACTTTTTAAGATGCCATCAGCTCCCGCTGCAATAGCTTTTTTTAATATAGCACAGTTATCGTCACGTTCTTGCCACATAACATAGTTTAGTGCTGTCTGTTGAGATTTATTCAAATTATTGATAATGCTTTTGATATTTGGGTGTTGTATTACTTCGGCAACTAAATAGATAGCAATTATATTTTATTGGCGTACGCGACGAATTTATTTTGGAAAAAAG
>PSRL01000066.1 GCA_003176035.1 Verrucomicrobiota bacterium | reverse complement strand
GGAGCCACGGTAAGTTCCGGGTTTCGGGTAGACGTGGTCGATTCGCTCAACAAGAGTCGAGACCAGAACGGGCAATTTCCGCTTTGACCTTGGCTAAAGGGATTTCAGGAGCAGATTCCATGATGGTGCACCATATCAAAGAGCACCCGGTCCAGATCTTTCCCGTAAAATTGCGTCACAGGCAGCCAGAACCGCGAACGTCTCTCGGGCACGTCCGCTGCCATCATCTTTTTCTCGCGGTTGTACTCGGCATTACAGGCTTGAACAACGTTGCGCTGGCCTCCCTCGGGCAGCAATCGACGTTGACCACACCCACAGCCCCGGACGCTGGTACGGTTCTGCGGCAGACAGTTCGCCGGGTGCGCGTCGACGTTGTTGTTACCGACGATCGGGAGCGCCCTGTCACCGGTTTGCAGGCATCTGATTTTCAGGTTTCGGAAGACGGTAAGCCCCAATCGATCCGGCAGTTCGAATACCACAGCGAAGAGAACGAGAAATCTACTCTTCCGAAGCGGCCACCGCTGCCGCCGCACACGTTTATGAACTTGCTGGAGGCGCCGGAACGCGGTCCCCTTACGGTGGTGCTCTACGATCTTCTCAATACAGCACTCGGCGATCAATTGCACGCGCATCAGCAAATGCTTGAGTTCCTGAAGAAGAGTTCCGGCCGTCGCATCGCCGTCTTCGTGCTTGGCGATCGACTTCGACTAGTGCAGGGATTCACTTCGGATACGGATCGGTTGCTGACCGCGGTGAATCACACCGGCCTCACCTCGTTGACGGGTTATGACGCCACGCTTTCAGAGGCGTTGACGAACGAAACAGTACCTCCTCAGCCTGCGCAGCGGAGACTGCCTTCAGAAGATCGCATGACTGAGAAAGAAGGCAATGCGGTGCGTGCCTACGCCGCCCGTCTGCTCGATGATCGTGTCGACCAGACCCTCGATGCCTTCAGACAAATCGGCCGCTTTTTGGAGGGCATGCCGGGCCGCAAGAACCTGATATGGTATTCAGGCTCATTTCCGATTGCCGTGGTGCCTGATGCCGGCAGGATATCGAGTGCCTCGCCAAGAGAGAGCGACAGCGTTGTTCGCGATAGTCTGGTCCGCAGCTACACGGCGCGCATCAGGACCACGATGGATCTTCTCAACACGGCCGAGGTTTCGGTCTATCCAATCGACGCGCGCGGGTTAATTGCTGCAGATGTCCCCTTTAAGCAGCTGTCTCTCGAATTCTCGACGATGGACACCGTCAGCGAAAGAACGGGGGGGCGGGCTTTCTACAACACAAATGGACTCGAAGAAGCTCTGGAAAGCGCCACAGTCGACGGATCGTCTTATTACTCACTGCTCTATGCGCCCACTAACGCAAAGTACGACGGCGCCTTGCGGCACATCTCGGTACACCTGGGGCAACACGCCTACCATCTCGCTTATCGAAGGAGCTATTTCGCCAAAGATCTGGGTGAGCCGGAGCAGCTAAAAACCGGGACCGCTGAGGAGATTGTTTCGGAAAAGGCAATGCAGGCTGCCTCTCAGTTTGGTGCGCCGGCCTCTCACGAACTTGTCTTTGCGGCGCGCGTGGATGCGGTTGGATCGCCGGTCGTGGCAACGCCCGAGCAGTTGGCAGCCCTTAGGCCCTATCGTGAGCAAGCAGCTCGGGTGTCGAAGAGGAAGTATGTTCCGCCATCTTCCCAGGTCATGATGCAGCAGTACTTGATCCAGTTTGGAATACTGGCTCGACAATTGGTTTTTCCCAAGTCCGCAAACGGATTCTACCATCCGCACTTTTCGCTGACTGCACTGGCCTTCAGCGCGGACGGAGAAACCCTCTACGGTACAAAATCGCAGGTGGAAGACGCTATCGCGATCGCGAATATCGACAGCATCCGGGAGAATGGATACCGGCTGCAAATGAACTTTGTTGCGCCGGAAACTGCGGCCGTGATCCGTCTGGTGGTGCGCGATGAACGCAACGGACGAACCGGATCCATGGAGATTTCCTTACCTTTGTCTTCGGATGCACAGCAAGCGCTGAGTACTCAGTGATTCCTCGAACGGCCTCAATCAATGAATCACCGACACTCGGATCAACTGCAGTCTAGTTCTCTTCTCGCGGTGTAATGATTCAGGTTTGCTTAAGGGATTGTCTCCGGTTGTGGTCCCTTGACGCGCGCCTTATCATTCAGTTCGACCACGGCCCGGCGCTCACGCTCGCTCTCTTCGCTCATGTGAAGTCGAGTGTAGACAGTTGCAAGCTGAAGGTGGGCCTCGACGAAATCCGGCCACTGTTTCACCAGCTTTTCAAATTCGCCTCTCGCTTCCTCCAGGTGCCCGATGGAAGCATCGAGAGCGCCTCTCTGAAATTGAGCTGCGACAGAATCGGGGCGTAGCTTAAGCGCCTGCTTGATGAAGGGTGCGGCACGTTCCGTATCTCCGTCGTGACGCAGGATTCCACCTAAATAGAGGCAGGCGTCGAAGTCATTTGGGTCTGCTTGCAGCGCACTCTGGAACGCCGTCTTGGCCCCCTCGTATTCGCCGCTGCTCACAAGGGCGCGCCCATAGAGCGTCCATGCGCCAGGAATATCCGGATTCTGGTCTAATGCTTCCCGGAGCGTCGTGACAGAGGCTCGATAATCCCCAGCGCTGTATTGTGCTGCCCCCATCAATACCTTTGCCACAGCGGTATTTCCGGTCCGCATGATGCGATCGATAACCACTGCGCCCTTTTGTGTTTGCCCATCCTGAATCAAAGCTGTTCCGAGAAGGTACTCGAGCGCAGCATCATCTGGGTGGGCAGAGTAGGCGGGCTCAAGGAGCGCAACCGTATCCTTATATTTCCCCAGCCGCAAATCACAATCGGCTAGCAGGTAAAGTGGCTGTTGATCTGCGGGATGAAGCTTATGTAATGCATCGAATTCATTTCGAGCGTCGCCAAAATCAGCCCGCTTGTACAACGCGAGGGCAAGATCCAAGCGCGCCATCTCGTTCTCGGGCTCTTTAGCGAGCACTTTCCGATATTGTTGTTCAGCCTCATCGTATCGGCCTGCGTGGGCAAGCGCTACACCCAGGTTGATACGCGCCTCAACAGAATCGGGGCGCAGTTGCAGCAACTCTTCGTAAAGTCTGACTGCCAGCGACGAATCACCCGCGTCGAGCGCTTTTCCCGCCTCATCGTAGAGAGCTTGTGGCGAAGCCGGATGGCCTGGACGCTGTGACCAGCTTAAGAGCGCCACCGCACTCGCAATGGCGAAAACAAACAAGACTCTTCGTGGCGTCCCGCGCATATCGTGTGTCCATTTTAGACGAGCGTCGGTTTTGGCTTCGCGGCAAGAAACCTATTTCGATGGGGCCGGGAGAGACATCAGCTTATGAAGGCCCCGCTCTTCATTAATCTCATAGATCGCATCGGCGGGGACATTCAGGAACTCTTGTTTCCGACCGCTCGGCCAAAGTACTTCGACTTTGCTCATCGTTGCCGCTTGGCCCAATCCGAAATGCAGCCGTGTGTCGTTGCTGGAGTTATAGCTGCCCCCGCCGCGTACCTCGTCCAGCTGCTCCATCGTTCCGGTCGAAACTGTCACGCGCGAGCCGATGCCCATGCGATTGCTCTTTGTTCCAACGAGGCGAAATAGCACCCGGTGGTTCGCATTGCGCGTCTGATTGAGGAAGAGCGACGGTGGTCCGGCGGCATTGAAGACCACGAAATCCAGATTGCCGTCATTATCAATATCGCCGAAAGCTGTGCCTCGCCGCGATTGCAGCGGACCGTTGTTTAGCCCAGCCTTGTCTGCAATTTCCTCAAACCTGCGTCCTCCGATGTTCCGAAATAGCTGGAGTGGTTCACGGAATTTGACCTCTGTCTCCAGTTTGTCCATCTGCGAAGAGAAGTTGCCATTTGCGATCAAGAGGTCTGGCCATCCATCATTGTCGAAATCGCCGAAACCGACTCCCCACTTCACCGGCGCTATTGTTGGCTGCATCACTCCGTATTCAGCGGCAACATCTGTGAAGATACTTTGATCGTTGCGATACAGACTGGCCGGCTGCCGGCTGTAGCGGGTAGTTACCAAATCAAGGCGGCCATCATGATTGAAGTCGCCGAAATCGGCGGCCATATTGCCATAGATCTCGCCGTGGGCGCCTGTCGCAGTTCCGGAGAGGATTCCGTTCTCGCCGAACGTTCCATCGCCGTTGTTGTGAAATAGGTAGTTCGTGCCTCCATCGTTTGTTACGTACAAATCGGGCCAGCCGTCACCATCGAAATCTCCCCACACGACCGCCATGCCGTGCAGCTTGCCTGCATTATCCACGCCTGCCTTTCTTGAAACATCTTCAAACGTTCTATCTCCGCGATTTCGAAAAAGGAAATCGGTCTCGCCTTCCATCTGGTCAGGCATTTGGAGAATGACTGACCGATAGCCCTCGACACGAGGATCAGGCGCAGGCAGAGAATGAAGATCCGTATGCACATAACGAGCGACAAAGAGATCGATATGTCCGTCCCGATCGTAGTCAGCCCATGCTGCGCCGGTGCTGAATCCTCCGGCTTTCACGCCTGCCCGTTCAGTCACATCCTCGAACTTGCAGCCTCCCAGATTGCGGTAAAGGACGTTGTGCCCATAACCGGTCACATAGAGATCGGGAAGTCCATCATTGTCATAATCGCCAACTGCGATTCCCATTCCCCACCCGCGGGTCGTGAGTCCTGCGCTTGCTGTGACATCGCTGAAGTGGAGATCTCCGCCACCTCCATCCTGACGGTATAGAGTGATCATCGGATCGCCGCCCGCGAGAAAGCGCTCGATAGTGGAATCATTTACGACAGCAATGTCGAGCTTGCCGTCGTTGTCGCAGTCCAAAAGCGCAATTCCTCCCCCTCCCATGGTTTCTACGATGTACCGCCGCTCGGGCGAGGAGTGCGGAATGGTGTTCAGGCCGGCTGGACCGCCGACATCCCGAAAGTTCAGGACAGGTGACAGATCGGTCAGCGATCGTGACGCCACTGGATCTTGTGAAACGGAAAGAGTCGAGGCCGGAGGAGAAGCGATTTGGGCTGAAAGAAGCGGTGCAAACGTCACCACGATCAAGAACGAGAACGTGCGCATAGGTGCAGATCGCTTCTTCCTGAGGTCTATTTTAAGGACTCTGAATGATGCAACTATGTTATTAATGTCGCCTTGAATCGGTTAAGGCGCTGTTTTCTTTTCCCGAAGAATTCACATCGCCAACTTCGGGCTCTTGCCATGCGCGATTCACTCCCGCGTGTTCAATTTGATCGAGGACGTGCGTGAATCGCGTGCGGTAAACATGATATAGCGATCTTCATCGCCTGGCGTAAGCAAGACGACCATGCTACTCGCATCCGAATGGGGCGAAAATACGCTTGGCCTCCATGGCGCTCGACGAACTGCGATTCCCGCGACTGCCTCTGCAACAGAAGGCCCCCTTTTTGGCGTGAGGATGCGTCAGCAATTTCATCAGGCAGTCAAAAGCCTGCTGAAATAGCAGGCTTTAGGGAATGTTGATTGGTAGCGCTAACGGGAATCGAACCCGTGTTTTAAGATTGAGAATCTCACGTCCTAACCCCTAGACGAT
>PSRL01000093.1 GCA_003176035.1 Verrucomicrobiota bacterium | reverse complement strand
TGCCTCGTGGTGTAACGGTAGCACCGCAGATTCTGGATCTGCTTGTCATGGTTCGAATCCATGCGAGGCAGCCACTCTTCAAAATCAACGTCATATGGCTCAAATTGCCCGTTCGAATCCCACACCTCCGAGCACCTCACGTAGCCGTCCCTCGCCATCTCCGAGTTTGCATCACGGCAGTGCAGAATTGTGGGAAAGCACAACTATAGCGGAGGCCAGAATGAGGGTGGAGAATGCGCCCGCCGACAATACCGGTTTGCAAAGGTTGAATGAACGTACGGTACAATACTCTCACCGGAAAGCTTTTACTAAAAAGCAAGTGATGGACAGACTCCAATCGGGAAAAAGTTTAGCAGGATGGGATTGTAGTGGTCTTAACTTAAACAACGTTAATTTCGATGGACTTGATCTCAGTGGAACAAATTTTGATAAATGTAGTTTAGTCGGAGCAAGTTTTAACAATTCGAAATTAAATGACACCAGCTTGAAAGAAGCTAATATTAATTACACTAAATTTAAAAATGCCGAGTTAAATAAAACGAATTTTGAAAAATCTTATTTAATTTCTTGTGATTTCGAAGAAGTTGCTCTCAGTGGGGCAATTTTCGATAAATGCAATTTATCCGAAGTAAGTGTTAAAAATTCGAAATTAAATGACACCAGCTTCAAAGAAGCTAATTTAACTTACTGTGTTTTCAAAAAAGATGATCTCAGTGGAACAATTTTTGATAAATGCAAATTTAAAAAAACAGATTTTAGTGAATCGATATTAGATCATACCAGCTTTATAAACGCTGATTTTTATAAAACAGAATTCCAGCAGCAGGAATTAAATAACGTTAATTTTAGAAATACTAATTTTAGCAGGTCTCATTTCATAGAGGTAAAGTTAAATAACTCAGACTTTACAAAATCTAAGTTAACGAGATGTATAATGAATCACTCTGAATTGATTAATATTGATATGTCATTTTGTGAATTAAATGACGTTAGTTTTGCTAGCCCTAAATTAGAAAAAATCAATTTTTCACATTCTACAGCTAAAAATATAACGCTGTATAATACACTTGATTGCAACTTTGAAGGCTCAAATTTAACTATAAACTTAAATCCTCATCTACGCTTTTTAGGAGCCAAAATGGACAAAAATACGCAGATCTCATTTTCGGAAGAGCGTTTTGCTAAAAAATTCTTAAATCAGAGAAAAAGGGATATGGCGTTTAATCATATCAATAATCCGGAGCGGGGAAGCATATTTTCCGCTATCGAGAGTATACCTTCTATTGCTCTACGAAAAAAAATAATGAATCAGGTAGCTCAGAAATTTAATCAACATCCGAAACTCCAAGATGAAATATTGGACGAATTATTTCAGCCTTTAGCAGACTGTATTTTTCGAGAGAGCGCATATGTAGATCCCACAAAAGGGGACAATAAAGAGATCAGGCAGCTAGCCGCACAAGTTGCAGAGAAAATACTTGCTAGTGATAATTTTAGTACTTTTATTAATACTAACAATCTAAATTACATACGATATTTATTAGATTCAACCTTGCATAAAGTACGGAATAACGACAGCCAATGGATTGAAAATAACAATACCAACATCCAGATTTTACTTCATGGACAGATTCAGGGAGCCAGTAAAGATTTTCAGGAAAATGCAAAATCCATCAAAAAAACTATCATGGATTATCCTTTTTTAAAAAGCTTATATGAGAAGTATAAAGAAGATAGTTTGGAAGATGATGAGAAAGTTTTAGCAGATGACACTCTTTACTTTGTTTCGAAAAAAAATCAAGCTAAACCGCAGCAAGCCATTATCTTAGATAGAAATTATTTTAATCACTATATTAGGGATAAAGAAGTTGAAAATAGTCCTTCTATCTCTAATTTTTGGGTATATTCGAAAAGTAATTTAGGGTATGTGAATCAAGTCTCAGATGCAAGCGAAGATTTCGAACCATGGCCCGGCTTAGATGCAGCGATCACCTCGAAACTTGCACGGCAAAATATTTCAAACTTACTCGATCAAATTTTTCAGCATGACGAGCAAGGGGCGTATCGAACCCTATTTAAAGAGGTAGTACGAAAAAAAGATACGAATCGGAAGCTCACTGGTATAAAGGAAACATCAGCATCCGAGAGAGAGCCGTACTCTATAGATGAAACTGATCCGGAGAAATTAAAAAAAATATTTTTACGGCTTTATATCAGCCCGCCCAAGCTTTACATTTCCAGAAACGACCGCATTTCAAAAGAGCATATCAAACAAATACTTGAAGCTTATGGGTTGCAGGAAGCTGCCCCGGAAGAACAGAGCTATGCCCTGTTAGCAATTTCAGCATTGTTTTGTAAATATAGTTCGTCAGGCATCTTCGGTACCGAGGAAAATTCTCCCCCTGAACTGCGACGATATGCATGCAGTCTTTTGTCGGAAGTGGGTGACATGCGGCTGGAAGGGGTAAGCCAGAACGAAATTGTTGATTATCAAAACAGGCTCAGAGGAGCGAAAAATGCATTTACCTGTACCGCCGTACTTTTTTCAACAATTCAAAAAAAACTCCAGCTTCTTCATAAGGATCAAAAAAATTTAAAAAAAATATACGATCAAATAATACCTTTGGTATGGCAATAGAATATAGAACATCTATCCTAAAACCTAGGAAGAGAAGGCGTGCCGCTTTGTTAACAGCGTCATGGCAAAGCCTGCCATATCTCCGGAAAGCGCGGACGAAGTTAATTTTTCTCCGTCGGGATTATTACGAAGTCCATACCTGCGGCCTTGGCTGCTGCCACGCCCGTGGGACTATCCTCAAATACGAGGCAATCCTCAGGGGGCACCCCCATCCGTCGCGCAGCTTCCAAAAATGGATCAGGAGCGGGTTTTCCATGCTGATAATCTTCCGCACAGACGATCGTATCGAAAAACTGGACCAGCCCCAAAGTCTCGAGAGTTGCCATGATCATTTTTCGAGATCCTCCACTGGCAATAGCAAGAGGAGCCGTACCATGGAGAGCATGCACTAGCTCTACGGCAACAGCAATAGGCTGCACCTGAACGACTAGTTCCAGATAACGGCTCTCCTTTTCTTTTGCCGTAGCCGAAACATTTAAATTCCATCCAAATTTATCATTCAGGCATTCCACCACATGGGTAGTGGTTCTCCCGCCCCAATGATAAAAAAGCTCCTTGGGAAAAAATTTACCCGATTTTGCGAGGGCTTGATTCCAAGCAAGGAGATGAACGGGCATCGAATCGGCAAGCGTGCCATCGCAATCAAAGATGTAGCCGTTAAAATTTCGTTTAGGTAATTGAATCGTCATAATCGATAAGATTATCGCTCGGGAAATCAGGGCATTCAGCACTGGCCTCCCGGATTTTATTTGCCCGACTCTTGGGCAGCCCATATTCTCCGAAGCCCAAGGAGATGCCTATCCTTCTTTCAGTTTGACGAAGGTTCTCTTTAACGCAAGACTTGTTTCTTTCAAATGCGTCATACCATCATAGCAAGCGTAGAAAATAAATTTGGGGTGCTGGCTCGCATTGCCGGTATGTTTAGCGGAAGGGGATTTAATATCGATAATCTCAACGTCGGCCCGACAATGAATCCCTCTATGTCCCGCATGACGATTGTGGTGCGCGGGGACGATAAGGTGCTGGAACAGGTAACCAGGCAGCTCGAAAAGTTGGTTGATGTTATTGATGTGAAAGATATTAGAGACGAGGAGCATGTGGATCGGGAATTGGTGCTCCTGAGACTGCGTGCAGGCTCTGAGACTCGTGCGGAGATCATACAAATTTGCGAAATTTTCCGTGCCAAAATCGTCGATGTTCAACCCGCTAAGCTCATCGTTGAACTCACGGGCGCAGAAGACAAAATCGCTCAATTTCTAGAACTCATGGAACCCTTTGGGATTGAAGACCTCATCCGCACTGGCAAAGTCGCGCTAGCACGGGGCAAATAAAATTGGGAACAAAATTGAGTAGTCTTTAATCTACTTTGGATTTATTAATTTCTATCAGAATATGCCAGCAAAAATCTATACAGATAAGGATGCGGATCTCGGTATTCTCTCCGGAAAAACGGTTGCAGTCATCGGATTTGGGTCGCAAGGACACGCACATGCACTCAATCTGAAAGACAGCGGGGTGCACGTCATCATTGGTCTCTATCCAAAGAGCAAGAGCCGCGTGGTTGCAAAAGAATTTGGCTTTGAGGTCTACGACACCGCGGAAGCGGTCAAAAAGGCTGACGTTATTCAGCTTGCAGTTCCTGATCTTAAGATCGCGGATGTTTACGAAAAGGACATCGTCCCTCATCTGGATTCGAAAAAGACACTGCTTTTTACACACGGTTTTGCCATTCATTTCCACACGATTGTCCCGCCGAAGGATGTGGATATTATTATGGTAGCCCCTAAAGGACCCGGGCATATTGTCCGTCGCCAATTTGTCGAAGGCAAAGGCGTGCCCGCATTGATAGCTATTTATCAAAATCCGAGTAAAATGGCCAAAAAGGTGGCTTTGGCATGGGCCAAAGGTATTGGAGCCACTCGCGGTGGCGTTTTTGAAACCACTTTCAAAGAAGAAACCGAAACGGATCTTTTTGGAGAACAAGCGGTGCTTTGCGGGGGTCTGGCAGCTCTAATTTACAATGGGTATGAAACTTTGGTTGAAGCCGGTTATCAGCCTGAAATGGCCTATTTTGAGGTTCTTCACGAGTTGAAACTCATCGTCGATCTCATCAATGAATCCGGTGTTAGTGGGATGCGTTTCTCCATTTCAGAAACTGCAAAATACGGGGATGTCGTCGTTGGTCCGAAGGTCATTGATGCCTCGGTGAAAAAACGCATGCAAGCTGCGCTAAAGGATATTCAAAGTGGCAAGTTTGCTAATGAATGGATTCGCGAATATAAATCCGGACTTAAAAAGTACAAATCGCTCCTTAGCGCAGGAGAGAAACATCCTATTGAGAAAGTGGGAGCGCGTCTTCGCGGTCTGATGCCCTGGATTAAAAAGAAAAATTTAAAGGGCGCTCAAGCTGCTTACTAGAGTATTTATCAAATAAACAGTGACATGTGTTGTAAGCCAGCTATGCCGGAATAGCCGAATTTTTTTCATGTTTTGTGGACGGCTTTGAGGTTTTTGCGCTCAATGTCCCGCCTTTAAGTTCCTATCCGGGAAGCAGTCAAAGGCTTCTCGGAGATTTTTTACAAGCATCCCCCATTCGGGAGGTCTAATGTCCTAAGTAGGCTTTTCGGACCTGGGGGTTTTCTTGCAGATCCTCACTCCTGCCACTAACAGTCACGCGTCCTGATTCGAGAACGCACCCCAAATGACTGACCTGCAATGCTAAGTTTGCATTTTGCTCGACGAGGAGGATGGTAAAACCCCGGTTTTCATTGAGCTCGACGATCCTCTCAAAAATCGTTTCAACCAAGATTGGTGCAATTCCTAAGGACGGCTCATCCAACATTAACATCTCGGCGCCGCTCATAATTGCCCTTCCAATGGCCAACATTTGCTGTTCTCCCCCGGAAAGCGTCCCTGCCTGCTGGTTGAGTCGTTCTGCAATGCGAGGAAAAATAGAGAAAATATACTCTTGGTCCGAGGCCAAGCTGCTCCGGTTTTTTCTTCGATAAGCTCCCATTTTTAGATTTTCCGCGACGGAAAGATCCGGGAAAATCATTCGACCTTCCGGCACTTGTGCTAACCCTTGTTCCACGATCAAATGAGGTGCAAGCCCTGAAATTTCTTTTCCATTGAATTGGATGCTGCCCTTTGTGGGACGATTCAGACCCGATATCGTTCGAAGTATCGTTGATTTTCCGGCACCGTTAGCGCCTACTAGGGTTACAATCTTACCGGCTGGAACTTCAAAAGAAACGCCGTGCAAGGCCTGAATCGAACCATAAAAGACGTCGAGATCGTTAACCTTAAGCATTGTGAGGTTTTTTGTGTACCGGGCGTCCAAGATAGGCTTCCACAACCACCGAACTTTCTTGGATTTCCCGAGGAGTTCCTTCGGCTAAGAGTTTTCCCTGTTCCATGACGACAATTCTCTGACAGATTCCCATCACAAGAGGCATGTCGTGTTCTACTAAAAGGACTGTTATTTCAAAGCGCTCTTGAATGAAGCGTATGAGCTTCATGAGTTCTTCTTTTTCCACCGGATTCATACCGGCAGCCGGTTCATCTAACATCAGGAGCTTTGGTTCAGTGGCTATCGCTCTTACGATCTCCAGTCTTCTCTGTGAACCGTAGGGCAAGGAGCTGGCAGGGCGGTCAGCCACAGTATTCAGTCCGAAAATGCGTAAGAGCTCCATGGCGCGTTGTCGCATATTCGCCTCTTCTCGCAAAAACTTCGGACCACGTGTGACTGCATGGAGCCACGTATGGCTCAAATGCAAATTAAAGCTGACTATGACGTTTTCGAGAACGGAGAGCGAATGAAACAACCGCACATTCTGAAAGGTGCGGGCTATTCCTAAAGCAGCTATTTCGTTGGCACGGCGACCGGAACATACAGTGCCTTCAAAAATGATTGCTCCGGAGGTGGGAGGATAAATTCCGGTCACCAAATTAAACACACTACTTTTCCCAGCTCCATTAGGGCCGATCAACCCCAAAAGTTCCCCTCTCTTCACTTGAAAGGAGATTCCCGCTACCGCATAAAGGCCTCCAAAGCGAAGGACGCAATTTTGGACTTCCAGGAGATTTTTTTCACTCATGCGTTTTTACTTCGGAAGATTTTATTTTCGAACCACTTACCCATCCCACCTAATAATCCCTGCGGGCGCAGGATCATGAGAAGGATGATCATTAAAGAATAAGCCACTATTCGATAACCAGCCAGCTGCCGCAGCCACTCATTGAGGAAGGTCAGAAAAACAGCCGCTACTACCACTCCACCGATCTGGCCCATTCCGCCTAAAACAACCATTACCAAAATTTCGATGGATTTTAAATAGGTGAACCCATCGGGGCTGATGAATTCCACACAATGGGCGTACAGCGCTCCCGCAACGCCGGCAAAGAATGCACCCCAAACGAATGCGGTTACCTTATAAGCTGTAGTGTCTATACCGGTACTTTCCGCGGCTAATTCATCGTCGCGGACGGCATGAAAGCCTTTCCCATACGTCGAACGCACCAGAGAGGAGGAAAAATAAATCACCACCGCCGCCGCCCCGATACTCCAAAACAGATTAGTTGCGGGAGGGATGGCCTCCATCCCTCGAGCTCCTCCGACAGCATCCGTATTTTGCAAAACCACCCGGATGATCTCTCCGAAACCGAGAGTCACCAGTGCTAGATAATCGCCGCGCAACCGTAATGAAGGTACGCCTACAATGAAACCCGCCAATCCTGCAGCGATTCCTCCCGCAATCAGCACCGGCAGAAATGTGACCTGCGACCAAAAGGAATCTCCCG
Source organism: Verrucomicrobiota bacterium (assembly GCA_003176035.1). Lineage (GTDB taxonomy): Bacteria > Verrucomicrobiota > Verrucomicrobiia > Chthoniobacterales > Xiphinematobacteraceae > Xiphinematobacter. The sequence goes on along the minus strand of PSRL01000093.1, from coordinate 20,138 downwards.
TAAATTGCAAATTTGGAAACCATTTTGGGAGGCAATACGAAGTAATACACGACGAAGCGTAAGCTCCCACTGCCATGAAGGCTGCATGACAGAGTGAGAACTGCCCGGTTTCTCCCATGACCAGATTGAGACTAACAGCCAGCGTCACGTAAATGGCGGAAAGCGTAATGACTTGTACGTAATAAGGATCCAGCTGGTTGGTAAAACAAGAAAATATCGCAGCCGAAATAAGGACAATCAGCAGATTCAGGCGTGGATGACGTTTAAAAAAATCCAAAAACATGATTTTAGATAGGAAGGTGGTCTGCGATGAGAGGCAGTGGATAATTTAGCACGTTTATTGGTTCCGGACGTTTACAAAATTTCAGAAATTTCCTGAGGGCAATTTTCTGAAAAGTGCGCAAAAGGGATTCTTCAAATCATTCTTTACGGGTTTCCGCAAGCTATTTATCGCTTTTATTAGTCGCAACGATTTTATCATGATACTCTTGAAGACTTTGAAGTGACAAGGGCCGCTCGCGGATGGCACGAATAGCATTCAAGCTCGCTTGTGCTGCTCGGAGAGTTGTGATCACGGGAATCCGAGCGGCAACGGCTGCACTTCGAATGATGATTTCATCTTTTCTGGGTTGTTGCCCGCTGGGAGTATTAATAATAAGATCCATTTTCGATTCTCGAATTTTGTCCAGTACATTGGGGCTCCCTTCGGCAAGTTTCATAAGAACTTGGCTATGAATTCCATGTGTTTTTAAATGGGCCACCGTTCCACTCGTGGCAAAAATAGTGAATCCGAGTTCCGAAAACCCTTGAGCAATTGAGGCAACGGCGCTTTTGTCAGCGTCTTTGACACTGATGAAAATGTTTCCCCCCAAAGGAAGTTCCGGTTGAGCAGACATTTGGGCTTTTGCGTAAGCCATTCCCAAATCCCTATCAATTCCCATGACTTCACCGGTTGATTTCATTTCAGGTCCAAGCAAAATGTCCACTCCCGGAAATTTGATAAAAGGGAATACAGCTTCCTTTACCGAATAGTGTATTGGGATGATTTCCCGAGTGAAGTTTAATTCCTCGAGGGTGCGTCCAATGATGACCTTTGTTGCGAGCTTTGCCAAAGGAATCCCAATTGTCTTGCTCACAAATGGAATTGTTCTGGAGGCTCGCGGGTTTACTTCCAGAACATAAACCTCGTCATTTTTGACTGCGAATTGAACATTCATCAGTCCCCTCACCTGCAATTCGCGCGCCATCGCTTTTGTCGCTTCCTGAATCTGACGCAGAACGTCTGCGGATAAGGAATAAGTCGGAATTACGCAAGCGCTATCGCCGCTGTGGATACCTGCTTGTTCGATGTGTTCCATGACCGCCCCAATGACGCAAAGCCGACCGTCGCTAATACAGTCGACATCCACTTCAATTGCATCTTCCAAAAAGCGGTCTACGAGAACAGGGCGCTCGGGGCTGGCATCGACGGCTGTACGGATGTAACGGCGAAGGTCCTCTTGCGAATAAACGATTTCCATGGCCCTGCCGCCCAAAACAAAGGAGGGTCTCACAAGCACCGGATAGCCCACTTGCGCTGCGATAGCTAATGCCTCTTCTTCATTTGTGGCCGCACTTCCCACTGTTTGACGCAAACCCAAGCGGTTCATCATTGCCGAAAAGTGCTTGCGGTCCTCCGCCATCTCAATACTCTGCGGCTGAGTGCCGATGATGGGAACTTTTGCCGCCTGGAGAGCCGCCGCAAGGTTGAGCGGCGTTTGTCCTCCAAACTGAACAATCACGCCGTCACATTGCTCGCGCTCATAAATATTCATGACGTCTTCGAAAACCAGTGGTTCGAAATAAAGTTTGTCACTGGTATCATAATCGGTGGACACGGTTTCCGGATTCGAATTGACCATGATGGCTTCGATACCCTCTTCTCTGAGTGCAAAAGCAGCGTGAACACAGCAATAATCGAATTCAATACCCTGTCCGATTCGATTGGGTCCCCCGCCAAGGATCATAACTTTTTTAGATGAGCTGGGCTGAGTTTCGTCCTCATCCCCATAGGTGGAATAATAGTAAGGTGTGTATGCTTCGAATTCAGCGGCACAGGTGTCTACCAATCGATAAGTAGGAATTACCTGTTCCGCTTTGCGGCGATTGCGGATTTCAGCTTCCGAAACTCCGGAAAGAACGGCTAATTGATGATCTGAAAAGCCCATTTTTTTGGCACGTCTTAAGGGAATTTGAGCGGGATTTTTCCGATAAGACTCCGCTTCTTCGACGATTTGCCGGATATTAGCGATAAACCAGGGATCGATGCCGGAAAGCTTGGAAATATGTTTCTCAGTGAGACCGGCAAGCAGCGCATAGCGTAAAAAGAAAATGCGTTCGGAGTTGGGAACTTGCAGCCTTTTTTCAATTGTCTCCACATCAGCGGTCCCGTCGGCGCGGCGCGGCAGCTGATCTTTGCCATCGTCACCCAATCCCAATCTACCGGTTTCCAAAGAACGAATCGCTTTTTGCAAGGATTCCTTCAAAGTCCGCCCGATAGCCATAGCTTCGCCCACACTTTTCATTTGAGTGGTCAACGTGGCATCCGCCAGGGGAAATTTCTCGAAGGTAAACCGCGGAATTTTAGTAACCACATAATCAATCGTCGGTTCAAAACAGGCGGGTGTTTCTCGGGTGATATCGTTTTTTAACTCATCAAGCGTGTAGCCCACGGCCAGCTTTGCTGCTATTTTGGCAATGGGAAACCCAGTGGCTTTCGATGCTAAGGCTGAAGAACGAGAGACTCGAGGATTCATCTCGATGACCACCATCCTCCCTGTCTTGGGGTCCACGCCGAATTGTATATTAGATCCGCCGGTCTCTACCCCAATAGCCCGGATCACAGCAAAGGATGCGTCTCGCATAGCCTGATACTCTTTATCGGTAAGGGTCTGAATTGGCGCGACGGTGATGGAATCTCCGGTATGGACGCCCATGGAGTCCATATTTTCGATAGAGCAAATAATAACGCAATTGTCGGCGGAATCGCGCATAACCTCCATTTCGAACTCCTTCCAGCCGAGCAACGATTCTTCAATCAACACCTCGGTCACCGGAGAAAGAGACAACCCCCTACGGACGATTTCTTCGAACTGTGAGCGATCGTAGGCAATTCCTCCCCCGGCGCCGCCGAGAGTAAAGGCCGGTCGAATAATGAGTGGGAATCCGCCAATTCGCCGGGCTACAGCATCTGCCTCTTCCATGGTGTGAGCCGTCCCGGAAAGTGGCACATCCAAACCAATCGAGACCATAGTCTCCTTAAAAATTTGTCGATCTTCCCCCCGTTCAATTGCAGCCGCATTTGCACCAATCAAACGGACACCCAGACGTTCCAGGGTGCCATCTTTCACTAAGGTCATAGCGGTGTTCAACGCTGTCTGTCCGCCCACGGTGGGTAAAACTGCATCAACACTTTCACGTTCAATAATTTTCGTCACCACTTGGGGAGTGATTGGCTCGATATAGGTGCGCAATGCGAACTCGGGGTCGGTCATAATAGTGGCCGGATTGGAATTGACCAGTACCACTTCGTACCCTTCCTCCGCCAATGCCTTACAGGCTTGCACACCGGAATAATCAAACTCGCATCCCTGCCCGATTACAATGGGACCGGAACCGATGAGGAGAATCTTCTTTATGGTTGTATTTTTAGGCATCAGACAATCACGCTCAGCAGATAATCAAAGCGGAGCGTTATAGATAAAAGCTATTTTTTTTGGATGAGATCGGCTAATTGTTTTTTTCAACTCGCAAGACCGCGCCTGTTGAAATAAAAAGTACGACTTGTGTATGCGTCTTTCATTTTAAGATGTTCTCCATGATGTCTCTTGCCACACTTCTAGGAGGGACACTCCTGAATTTTCTGAATTACCTTGGAGAAACTGCTCTTCTGGCATATGAAACTTTTTTGGCCATCTGTGCGGGACGAATTCGAACAAAACTCGTCGTCCGTCAGATCTGTGAGATTGGGTTTGGTTCGCAGTTAGTTGTGCTGGTCACGGGAGCCTTTACCGGGGCTGTCTTCACCGCACAGACCTTCTTCCAATTTAGCAGTTTAAATATGGAATCCGCAGTCGGACCCGTTGTCTCGGTTTCCATGTGTCGGGAATTGGGTCCTGTCCTCGTCGGCCTGATGGTGGCGGGGCGTGTGGGCGCGGCAATGAGTGCGGAACTCGGCACCATGAAGGTGACTCAACAAATTGATGCTTTACGAGCGTTAGCAGTCCATCCCGTTGATTATCTGGTAGTTCCCAGAAGCCTGGCTATGCTGATCTCGGTGCCATTATTAATTGCCGAGTGCATTTTCATTGGAATTGCAGCCGGCTATTATATGGCGGTCAATGTCCTTGGCGTCTCAGGAGTCTATTACATGGCTAATATGTACCGATTCACCCATGGGAGCGATATTTTTATGGCAATGAGCAAGGGTCTGGTTTTTGGGGTGATTATCGTTTTTATTAGCTGCCGAGAGGGCCTGAATGCCAAGGACGGGGCGGTTGGTGTGGGCCAAGCCACTACCGAAGCAGTTGTTATCAGTTCCCTCTCCATTCTCATTGCCAACTTTTTCCTCACGATGGGATTGAATATGATTTTCCCAGCGGGCCAGTAATTGATTCGCCAGTTTTTCTTTTAGAAACTATTGATTGAAAACAAAGTCTCTTTTCTGTTCTATAGACCCTGAAAAGAATCGGTCGAAGTTCGCTTGGCAGCTAATAAACCCGGATTACGACCATTTTCTTTGGCCTTGCAGTGCGAAAAGGCTTTTATCCACAACTTCGGTTTCCTAAAAGGAACCAACGAAATTGGCTTGCGCTACAAATTTCTGAAAAGAATAGGACGAATTCGCTACACATATGGCGCATGAGGAAATGACGAGATCTCCCTTAATAGACGTTCAAAATTTAACTCAAAAAATCGGTCCGCAGGAGATTTTGCGCGGTGTCGATCTCTCGATTTATGCGGGAGAAACACTTGTTTTACTCGGCAAAAGTGGCGGGGGAAAAAGCGTCTTTTTGCGTCACTTGATCGGCCTGATGAAACCGGTGGAGGGACGGATTCTTTTTGAGGGTCAGGATATAGCTCAACTCAATGAGCGACAGCTCGAACCCATCCGGCGGAAAATCGGGATGCTTTTTCAGGATGGCGCCCTTTTCGACTCTCTAAACGTTTTCGACAATGTCGCATTTCCTTTGCGGGAACACCGGCAACGCAATGAAAAAGAGATCCGGGACAAAGTTTATGAGTCACTCTCCCTGGTAAATATGAGTGGACATGAGGACAAAATGCCTGTGAACTTAAGTGGCGGCATGCGGAAGCGCGTGGCCCTTGCTCGGGCAATTATCTCTCCGCCCTCGGTCATTTTATATGATGAACCGACGGCTGGATTAGATCCCATTGTTTCGGACAGTATCAATAAGCTCATCCGGCACTTGCAAAAACAACTTCAAGTCACTTCAGTCGTAGTTACCCATGATATGGTCAGCACCAATCATGTCGGCGATCGCGTCGCATTGCTGGACCGTGGCAAAATTCACTTTTGGGGGTCCCTGCAAGAATTGGCGTCTTCCACTGATCCCGTGGTCCGTAACTTTGTCGAAGGACGTTCTGATGAAAACAACGATATCGAGTAGGAGTCAATATGTCGTCAAATGAAAGAACAATTCAAACAAAAGTGGGCCTCTTCATGCTCCTCGGCCTAGCGGCGGCAGGCATTCTGATCGTTTATTTCGGCCGCTTGGGGGAAGGAATGCAGCATTACTATAATTTGAATATCCACTATTCCAATGCAAGTGGCCTTAAAAAAGGCGCTGATGTTTTGCTCAGTGGTGCCCGCATTGGCCGGGTGGCTGCGGCTCCAAGCATCTTATCGGACATGCAGGGCGTTACCGTTCCCGTGATGATTTATGATTATGTGAAAATCCCGAAGGGCGCTCGCTTCACCATTGGCAGTTCGGGCCTTTTGGGCGACCGGTTCGTAGATATTTTAGTTGGAAAAGATATTGTCAAATCCCCGCCTATCCCCGCGGACAGCATCATACAAGGGCAACGTGAAACTGCGATTGCTGATATTATTGCAACCGTAAATCGTGTCGCCGAACAAGCGTCCGATCTGATGACTCACTTAGATACCACAGTCCGCGATGTAGACCTCGTTGCAAAAAAGATACACACCGATCTTCTGAAGCCGGACAGCCTCAAAAACTTCTCCGTCGCTTTGGCAAATCTAAAAACTACCAGTGAGAACTTCAAACAAGCTTCCAAGCGAATGGATGGGATTCTTACTTCTGCAGGCTCAACCATTCGTGAAGGCAAAAAAACCTTTGCCTCAGCACAGACAGCCGCCGAAGAAATTCGTAAAACCGCAGCTGATGTCCGCTGTCTGTTACAAAGCTCCAAACAGGGCCAGGGAACGCTTTCTCTCCTCCTCAATAACGAAGAGACCGCTGCCAACCTTCACGCATTCATCCTCAATCTACGGAAACATGGCGTCCTTTGGTATAAAAACTCAGCTCCCGTCCCTTGAGGGAACGTGACTCAAAAGGGGGACCCTATTTATCGCAACCCGATGGCTGAACGGACTCGATCCATCGTAGGTTGGGCAACGGCTTGAGCACGTGCTGCACCCTCCTTAAGGATTTGCTCTATGCTCACCGGATCTGCCAACAGTTCCTCTCGGCGGGCACGCATCGGTTTGAAAAACAACCATGCTGCTTCAAATAACCGCTTCTTGAATTCTCCGTAGCCGACCCCTCCCCTCTGATAGTCGTCTTCCATCTGTTGATAATCGGCAGAATTGGCAAATAATTTGTAGAGCGCTAGAATAGTGGATCCTTCCCTTGGTTTGGGATGATCGACCGGCGCGGAATCCGTGCGGATGCTCATGATTTTTTTATAGAGCTCTTTTTCCGTTAGAAAAATTTCGATTGTATTACCGTAACTCTTACTCATTTTGGCGCCGTCCAAACCTGGTATGATTTCTGTTGTTTCTTGGATGCTTGCCTCAGGAAGCTTAAACACTGCTTCGTACTTTTGGTTAAATTTGACGGCGATGTCTCGAGCTACTTCTATATGTTGCTTTTGATCTCTGCCAACGGGCACCACATCCGTCTGGTAGAGAAGTATGTCCGCCGTCATCAGAACAGGATAAGAAAATAGCCCCTGCGTCGCCGGCAAGTTGTGAGCAATTTTGTCTTTATAAGAATGGCAACGCTCGAGGAGTCCCATGGGTGTCAAAGTACCGAGAATCCAAGTCAATTCAGTCACAGCGGGAATAGCCGACTGAAGAAAAAAGCAGGTTTTTAAAGGGTCCAATCCGCAAGCCAAGAAATCCAGTACCGCTCCCATGATATATTTGCGCAGAGCCGCAGGGTCACACACACTTGTAAGGGAATGATAGTCAGCAATAAAATAAAATGCCTCTCCTTCATCCTGCAAACCAATTGCGGGTTGCATCATGCCAAAGTAGTTTCCCCAGTGGAGGGTGCCCGAAGGCTGAATTCCAGTCAATATGCGCATAAAAATCCGTAAGGTAAGAGATTTTGTGCGCAAAGGCCACTCGGGTCAAGAGCCTCAACAACGCACATTGAGGTACCACCCGGCTACGTCTGTTTCCCGGGCCGAGTATATTCGTGCAAAGGATATCTCCAGAGCATTTATTAACTAAATAGCACTACTTCGTTAAGTTAAAAATGAGGAGGATCGACGATGCCGAAATGGTGATGCCTGCAAAGGCAGGAGGGGCATATTTTGATATTTAGAAGTTGATGGAGCCTGTTGCGGAGCATCGGGAGTGTTGGCAGAATTTTTTTTTATATATTTTCTGCGCTAACCGCAGAAATCCAAAGACACTTTTTCCGGAAGGTATTTCTCCCCACGCCCCATCCCGCCTGCCACGGCGCCGACAAATTTCATCAGCTCCCCCTCTATTTTTTTTACTTCATTTTCCTCCATGATCTTTCCCGAAGAAAACCACAAACTCTGACACCTGCAAAACCTAACGAAGGAGTGCTAAATAATTACATGTTGCAAGAAATTGCCGTGAGGTTGCCGGCCTTTTTGCCGCAGGTCCGGCAGCGGCCGAACCTGGCAACAACCTGTAACTATTATTAAAAACACTCTAGCGCTGCTAGATTCAGGAAGATGTTCACTCTATCAATTTTCGGTAGCAAATGTTAGCAATTAGCCAAATTTAACCGGAACTTCTGCTATGGCCAATTTTAGAACTATTTTAATTGTCTCTAAAGCTCAGTAATCAGCCCATTTTCTAGCAATAATCTTTGCGCTTGGAGACGGCGGATAAACTCCCTGGAATGTGAGACGACAATGATACCGGTATTTTTTTCCGCCAATTTTTGAAGAACAGCGACCATTTGATCACAGGCATTAGCATCCTGCCCCAATGTCGGTTCATCGAAAATGAGCCACGGTCGACGCAGGTGCGCTACGATAGCAAAAGTTAAACGTTTGCGGAGAACAAAGGGAAGGTCAAATGGATGCTTGCACATCAAACCCTCCACACCTGCCAAAGCAGCTGCGGATCGACGGGTCTGTGGTGGCAAATCAGCCAGTTCTTGGGCAATTGAATCTGCAAATAGCTGTACATTCGGGTCTTGCATATGCATAGCAACGACACGGCCAGGTCTTTTCCAAGGTTTCAGACTCTGTCCGGCGAAATAGATTGCGCCTCTCTGTAGAGGCAAAGCACCAACTAATATGCGTGCCAGTGTGCTCTTACCAGAGCCATTTCGGCCCTCAATAGAATAAATACGTCCCGGTTTCAGGCAAAAAGAAGCGCCACGTAAAACCCGCGTTCTCTTGTCATAATCAAACGTAACTCTCGCAGCTTCCAAACAACCAGTATCCTCAGGCGGTTCAGCTCGCAAGTTCGACACATGGAACTGCGGCGGCAGCGGTGACTCCGCAAAATTCCGCAATTCCTCAATAGGTCTCCGAATCGGTAAGCACCACGGGTGATCCACTCCATAGCCGTTTTCCACAATGAGAGTAGTGATGCTTTCGCCCATCGGTCCGGCAAAAACTTGAGCGATTCGGATAGCGTTGTCGGGATCCAGCTCTCCCAAAGCGCAGTCAAAAGCGAGAAGAGACGGCTCTAATCCCAATTTGCAAATTGTTACCAGTAATGTTTGCTCCCCTCCGGATAGAGTAAATGGGCTTTTCTGAAAATGACCGGTCAATCCAACCGCATCCGCTAACGATAGGAGCAGTGCCTTATTGCGGGCGCCGGTAAGGTGAAGGTGCAATTCATCATGCACATTGGGCATCAAAGAAGAAAGGTATCTCTGAATGCTGGGCCCCACATAAATCGCACGATCTCCTCGTTGAGAATAATGAGAGACAGAGGCTCGAAGGATGGCCGTCCGCCCGGAAAAATTTCCTCCCTCTAGTAAGATTGGCATGTTTCGATATTTTTCCAGAAAATGAGCCAGATCCGTCATAAGTAAAAAAAGCAAAGAGCAGCTATACTGGCCCAAAAAACAGACAAAGCTAATAGGAGTATTCCCAGCAACTCAGAGCGAGCCTGTAATCCTGTGGAGTCTTGGCTAAAACGTTCGAGGCGTTCAATGAGCCCAACTGATTCCCACGTGTCAGCACGATCTATTGTGAGCATGAGCGTAGAAATAAACAGCGTTCGCACTGCAAAGGGAAACTGTCTGAGCCGTGTCACAAATCTCCGATTCGGCATTAACCCTCGCCCGCACCGGGCGACATAAACCTGTCTGATATAAAATTGGAAGTCGGACCAGAGATTCATGCACGAAACAATGACTGCCAATACTCGACCACGAACGCCAAACGTGCGGAACAAATGTGTCAGTTCCTCAGGGGAGAGAGAAAAAATTGCCACAAGAAATATCCCAGCTAATAGCGCCAAGCGAAGCGCGGTGCAAATTGCAAACAGGACTCCGAATTCCCATGATTTTTCCACACCCGGCCATTCCTTTCGCACAAAGCCCCAAATAAGGACTAAAATGATGAAGACAGGAAGGATCGTAGTAAGTCCGAATTTTGCGAATTTCATCAGGTTTCCTTGTACACAAAGAAACATTAAAATCACCAAAAACGCTGATATCAGCAAATACAGGTTATTTGATATCATAATCCCAACAACCCCTATTATGAATGATAGGCCGCGATAAACCGGGGGAAGCAAGCTTGCTCTCATATGGCACTATCTTAGTTTTAATTGTGCAAGTTCCTCAGAAGGTATCCTCGCTCCACAAATTGGTGTCGCAGGGCTTGCGGAAAACCTCTGATTAGCCACAAGACAAACAAACACAACAGGACCTTGTCTGCGGTTTCAACAACAATATAGGAGCCTAACACACTCAGAAACAGCGAATATCCCTTGGAAAGCAGAAATAGAGTGATGGCGCTGACGCAGCAGAAATCAGGCACTCCTCCAAAAAGGTATACGGTGACCGGAGCACTCGCAATGGCAGCGATAATTCCTAATAGAATTCCTGTGAGTATGGTTCTTGATATGGATCGAAAGAATCCATTTCTCGCCATTAGCCCCGTGACAATTGAGAGAGTAATTTGAGTTCCTACATAATACGGTTCCAAAGGATATACTAATAATGCGGTCAATAATGTTGAGAGCACACCAACACAAATACTGGAACGAATACCTAAAAGGATCGCTATCAGGAGCGTTCCCAGAGCGTTAATGTAAATCGGGAGTTTGAGATACACCATCAATGTACCGATACTCAAATTCATAAGGGCCCCCACTGAAATTGCTGCCATGAAAAGAACCTTTTTCTCTCGTCGGTTATCTTCTTGATCAATTGTCATACTAAATATCATACATGTTTGGCGCCTGACTTCGCTGTTACCACCGTAGAAAGCGGGAATTAAATATGCCGCTTGTCTTTTTAGGACAAGCGGATGTTTCCATACTCTCCTTTATTTGATTTTGAGTGCGCTTAAATATTTTGCTTCATAAAAATCAGCGATGAAAATTAGTATTCTCAATAAAAGGACGCCCCTATCTTCAAGGAAAATGATCCGATTTTACCACCTTTCTCCGATTTCTCTTAGCATGGTTCGGTTGATCGTCGTAGTGAACAGCTGAGCACAGATTGGAGGTGAAATATTTCACTTTTCCTCCTTCGGACATTCATGCTGAATCAAACTTTTGGACTCCAGATGAGTTGCAGCATTTACGTCCTCCTTCGAGGTCGTTACACCGAAATGGAAAGCCATCGAGACATCCGCAATATCGCGAAGATTGTCGTCGTCCGTATCGGGTATTTGCGGATTGGTACTAAAGAGAATTTCCCGAATATTGGCCCCGTCATCTTTGTCAATTTCGACAGCGGCAGCCCGCATCAGATCCTTAAGGTGAAGTACCGCCCTTTCGTCAGCCACACCATCGACATCTCTACCCAGGCTGTTGCTAGTTGACCCCATGGCAGGGTGAGGTCCGCACCTCGCAAGAACCCCGAATCTTTCGCTTTTATTCTTACGCCAGCTCCATTTAGTCGCGTTTCCACTCACCGCAGAGGAATGTTTCTTGTCGGCGCCAGTATTGATAATTTCTGAAAGTTCGCTCACTGCTGCCGGAACATGGCGATTTATGACTATATCATTTTCGAATTGTCCGAGATCATTAAATCCCCAAGCCTGTAAAGGTCTGTTTTGAAGTTGCATTGTAGGGTGTACGGAGTCGGGTGCGATTTGCAGAACCTCCGTTAGCTCTGGGAGAAGGAATGGAATCGCGATAGTGATCTCATTTCCCAATCCTAGTTGGCCAACGGAGTTTCTTCCCCACGCAAAAAGTTTCTGCTTCCCTGAGGGAGCTGCCGAAAATCTTTCTCCTCCCGTCATCGCGATAATATCGGTCAGGCAGGATAACCAGACTTCAATTGGGCCGCGGATTTTCCTTCCACCACCCAATAATCTCAGCTGTGCTTCCGGATTATCGTTCCATGTCCCTACTTCTCCATTCTCTTTAAGTGTCAAAATATGTCTGCTCCTCGCTGGAATGCCGGGAACGATACCAAAGACTGCTGAATGAGAAACAAACAGCACTGTTACAATTACGGGGGAGGAACGTTGTCTGCTCATTGGAATGAAACATTGAAGATAAAACGAGTGATTTTTTAAAGCTTCCGGACCGCCATTAACCGAATCTATGCTTTTAAAGCATTGGTAAATATCGCCTATGACGCATCTTGTGCAACTTAAAATAATTAAAGTACATCGCTTTTTTAAAAACGCATGCATGAGACTCCAAGCCGAGCGTGATCTTGCGCCCAATCTTTCAGCCTCGTACTTCAATTCGAATTCCGTACCCGAGCAGGTAGATATCATTCCAGGCCTGCCTATCACCGGACACCAAACACACTGTCTTTAACTAACTAATGTAGTTTATTTAGCTATCGATGACTAATAAGTTTTTTTACTTAGTATTTAGTATATATCTAAAAATCTAAGTTTATATTAGCTGATAAGAACACTCGCTCCAGAAATGGCCTCAAAGCATACCCATTTTGGAGTTCTTCGCTGTAGTGGTCTCTTGTGCTCCGAATGCGCAAACTTCAAAAGGTTCTCGACTTAAGCGGCGTGGAGGGACGGTGCACTCCGGAGAGGTGAAACCGAACTTGCGACCTCTTCCTTGGAAAGGCAACGCAGGGCAATTTCTTGCAACATGTAACTATTTAGTTAATAAACGCTCTAGCTCAGCTCCTTTTTCAGGATCGACTATCACTACTTCGTTAAATGCACAGAAATTGCCGGATTTTCTGTTTTTTGCCCTGAAGCCCCCGGGAAACGACCTGTTGTATTTTTACAAATTTGTGGCATTTTGACCCAATTGCCCGATTTTATTTTTATTTAACGAAGTAGTGCTATTTAGCCAAAGGCTCGCCGCAATGAGGCCCGTTTTAGGTTGTCGGCTAAATTTAAGAGGTACCGTACCGCCGTCTCCACTCAGCTCGGTAATTCCCGATGAGCTCGACAACGCGATCCCGCACCCAAAATAGTTGTCGATTCAAGGTGCTTTTTTGTCGGGGCGCCAAAAGTTTGAGCTCAAAAAGACGAGCGGTAGCGCTCAGGGAATCATTGGCAGCTTTGAGGCCACGTTTCAAATAAGCGATAGTCATTCCAATTTCGGCGTTGTTCTCGCCGGAGAGAGCGGCTGCTAATTTCGCACCGCAAATAGCGGAACATGCGGCCAGTCGTATCACTTCAGGATGCTCCTTGACGTCCGGATGGTTGTCCATCCAGGAACTGATCATATTATGGAGACGCACGGTTTCCAAATAGATGGGCGGGTAGGAAATAGCATCGGCGTCCTCGTGTTCCAAACAATCCTCGACGGTTTGAAATTCCACTGAGATTTCCAGATCACTGTCCTCATCGTTGTGATGTTCCCATCCCATTTCCCTGGAGATAATTTCATCGCGCTCGGGATGATCCATATATTGTTCTAACAGGTCAAAATACTTCTCGGTGCTGCGATCTTGCTCTTGCAAAAATCGCTCCCAATCATATTCATCCCAGACTTCGCGAGAATCGAAATCGTTTTCAGCCATCACACAACCCCATAATCTAGGCCGCTGCGAGACGCAAAATGTTTCTTTGCGAAAAGAACACCTTCTTTGAAAATCTCTAATTTCATGAAGCTTGCTGTAATCGGAGTTGGCCGCATGCCGCTGCAATGTCATGTCCCTTTTCCTTTCGCAGGGTGACTGGAATTCCACCGTCCTCCAGGCACCGAAAAAACATTTTTTGTTCGTAAGCAGTTGGACGTTGCCAGGGTAGTCCATACACAGTGTTATATGGAATGAGGTTCACCTTAGCACCAAGGCGACGCGCGTGGTTAACGAGGAGCGCTGCCTGATCCAGGCCGTCATTTACTCCTTTAATGAGAATGTATTCAAAGGTGATTCGCTGTTTTTTACGCAACCGGCAGTAATCCAGTGCATTCAAAAGATCCGCCAGGGGATAGCGTCGATTGATAGGCATGATCTTATCTCGAACGGAATCACTGGCCGCATGCAAGCTGATCGCCAGTCGGACCTGAAAAGGAGACTCGGCAAATTGTCGAATCTGCGGAACCAATCCGCTCGTGGAAACTGTCATATGCCGCGCCCCGACTCCCATTCCCCAGGCAGCATTCAAAATTTCAATCGCTTTCATTAAATTGGAAAAATTGGCGAATGGTTCCCCCATGCCCATAAAAACGACATTGTGGACCCGTTGGCTACTCACCTGCTCCAATAGCATCAATTGGTCAACGATTTCACCGGCTTCCAAATTCCTCTTCCAACCGTTTAACCCGCTCGCACAAAATTTACACCCATAGGCACAGCCTACCTGGGAAGATAAACAAGCAGTCACTCGAGCTGAGCGATCTCCATAGAGTGCTGGCGAAGCTGGCATCAGCACGCTCTCGATGAGTTGGCCATCCCTGAGCTGAAACAGAAACTTCCGGGTCGTGTCCGCTGATCCGAGACATCGGATGTTTGAGAGGACAGGAATTAGAAATGCGTCAGCCAAGGCTGTGCGCAATTCGGGCGGGATGTTGCTCATTTCTGCAAACGAAGAACATCGCTTAGCATAAATCCAGTCAAGCACTTGACGCACACGGAATTGCTTCTCTCCGCGTTCCGCCATCCAGCTTGCAAGATCCGCCGCATTTAACGATTTAAAGATTCGAGAGTTGCCCATTGTCCATCACCGGCTAGCGCGTTTGGTAATTTAGGAAGTCCAAAACAGAATACCAAAAAAAGGAAGAGTATGCACCTAACAAGCGAATTTGTTTTGACAATACAATATGTTGTGTCAAATAAAACTCGAAATCGCACATTACTACAATGCGTTGCCCAAAGTGCGGCTCCGTGGAGGATAAAGTGATAGATAGCCGTCTGTCGAAAGAAGGTGGAAGCATTCGCCGTCGCCGGGAGTGTCTCCATTGTGAAACCCGTTTCACCACCTATGAAGAAATCGAACGTCTCGAACTCAGAGTGGTAAAACGAGATGAGCGGCATGAACCCTTTGATCGGCACAAGCTGCAAACTAGCTTTTTAAAAGCATGTGAAAAACGACCGATTAGTCTTGAGCACATTGAAAAATGTGTAGAGGAAGTCATTCATGACTTGGAGGCCCGCCAGAAGCAGGAGGTATCGAGTAAGACAATCGGCGCTAAAGTAATGGAAAAACTCCATGCATTAGATCCCGTTGCGTACGTTCGATATGCATCCGTATATCGTCAATTTCAGGAAATTGGAGACTTCATCGAAGAAATCCAATCCTTGGAGAGAAAGATCATGAAAACTCCGACGCAGCCGGAATTGTTTGGAACATGATTGCGCTGAAAAACAATCTGCCGCTCATACGGTTAGCAAACGGAAATTTGACTCCATTTGAGCGCAATTGGATTATCCGATCAGTTTCCGCAGCGGCTTCTCAAGCCGGCTATCGAAAGTGGTGGCTTTCCAAACATGTAGTTGAGGCGGTCACGACTTATTTTCAACAAGAGGCTCCCGCGGGTGCTGTCACAGAGCCGCAACTTTCCACCGCCGTCTCATCTGTCCTTCAGGTAATAGGTTACGCAGATGTGGCCGGGCGTTTTCAACTCCTACCTCCTCCTGCTCGAATTTCACTTTCTGAACTGGCCTCGAGAGCAGGCCATGGCTATGAATTGATCTTCTTTGATCTGTTACGTTCCGAATTGCGCCGTGCTTTGCGCGCTGGGGCAAATCGAATTGAATTTTCTGATCTCCGAAGGTGCGTGAAATTATTGCGGTCAGCGAAAATTTGGAGGCGAGACTGTGTTGGCTTAAATCGGGAAATTGTCAGTTTTATCCGTGAAGAAATTCAGGCATGTACCGTCACTGATTTACAAACTGAGCTTTCATAGGCCGGGCTGCTTTCTGATTAGAACCTGATGTCTGGAGAGGCGATGCGGTCATGCCGTACCGGCCGGCAGGAGATTTTTTGAGTGTTCCTTCTCCTTCATCGATTTTCGCTACTCTTTTCACTATGACAAGCGTAAGGTCAGTCACCTCATGACTCTGTTTGAAAAAATCATTCATCGGCAAATCCCCGCGGAAATTGTTTGGGAGGATGAAGAAGTCTTGGCATTTCGTGATGTTAACCCTCAAGCTCCCGTTCACATTCTCGTTGTTCCAAAGGAACCTGTTTCCAGCATCTCCGCAGTCGAAGACAAACATGCCTTATTACTGGGAAAACTGTTGCTCACCGCCAACCGTGTTGCGAAAGAAGAAGGTATATCCCAAACCGGCTTTCGCCTCGTAATTAATCGGGGAGCCAATGGCGGTGAAACGATACCTCATCTTCATGTTCATATTTTAGGTGGTCGGCTAATGAAGTGGCCACCGGGATAAATTCGCAACAAATTGCGAATCAGGCTGCTAACCGATGTCGGATACGGCATAGACAAAGAACGATCACTCCCACTACCAAACCCCAAAAGGATGATCCGACGCCCAGCAGCGTCATGCCGGAAGCGGTCACCAAAAAGGTCATTAAGGCTGCTTCCCGGTCATTTTGTGTTAACATAGCCGTAGCAAGACCGTTGCCAATAGCACCAAAGAGCGCAATTCCAGCGGTCGTCAATACTAGTTCTTTGGGCAGGGCATTCAAAATATCGGTCAAGACGCTGCCAAATAACCCGATGATCATATAAAAAAATCCAGCTGACATTCCTGCTATGTAACGCCGCTGTGGGTCATCATGTGCTTCACGACCTGTGCAAATGGCGGCGGTAATAGCCGTCAAGCAGAAAGCAAAAGCTCCGAAGGGCGCCAAGATGACATTTAAGACACCGCTCCATCCCACCATTGGAGAAATGGGTACGTTGTAATATCCGTCTGCTCGAAGGACCGCAACTCCCGGAATATTTTGTGAGGCCATGGTTACCACAAACAATGGCACACCGACGCCGATTGCCGCAGCCAGGGAGAAATGCGGCTCGATAAAGACAGGCTGCGTCAATGCGAAACGAAGGTTCTGAAAATGCACGTTATTATGCTGTAGAATAATACCCGCAGCCAGACTCAGCAGCATCGCATATCGTACCGACCAGCAGCGCGTCAGAAGCCAAACGCCTAACATAGTAGCAACTAGCGTAAAGTGATATTGCATGGTATTAAAAACATCCAATCCAAAACGCAGCATCACCCCCGCAAGCATGCCGGATGCCAGTGCCATTGGAATATGAGCGAGGGCCCGCTCAAACCAGCCTGTAAATCCAGATACCAAAATCAATAATCCACACACCAGAAAGGCACCGATTGCATCATTTAGTGGCAGTCCGCTCGCTCCGGTAATTAACATGGCTGCGCCGGGTGTTGACCAAACAACCGTCAATGGTATGCGATAATAAAACGAGAGGATCATGCTAAAGATGCCTCCGCCCACCCCAAGCGCCCACAGCCATGAAGCAGTTTCCGCATCACTGGCACCCACCGAACGCGCCGCTTGGTAAATAATGACTCCTGAAGCGGAAAAGCCTATTACCACGGAAAGGAATCCGGAAAAAATTGCGGAAAAAGAAAAATCACGTAAGAATCTCGTCATCACGCACTACTTAGCACTACCTGTAGGTAAAAAGCAAATTGGGTTAAGGTTCCACAAATTTCTGAAAACACAACAAGTTCTTTTCCGGGTTTTCAGGACAAGAAATCAGAAAATCCGACAATATCTGTTAATTTAGCGGAGGAGCGCGCTATTTAGTACACCCTGAGAAAGGGCTGAGTAGCATCCGGCGCCTGCGTTGCTCGTTGTCGAGTAGCGCAAGGCCATACTTCCTCCTTCGCGTCTTCGCGGCGAACGCTTTGATCTCTTTTTCCTAAGACTTCTTCGACTGGATTTCTCATTCAATACTGAATTTTCTGGTCGAACTTTAGTAGAACCTTCAATACCCCCTCAAGGTTTGTATAAGCTGACACTGTTTAAAATCGAACGCTTTAAGGCAGGATTTCGGTACCGATCCCGGAATTACTAAATATTTCTAATAACAAACAATGCTGCCCGGAAATCAGATGTGTCTTAGAAACACCATTTTTTAAGGCTTGTGCCGCACTGCGCACTTTAGGAATCATGCCGCCTGAAATAATTTCTTCTTGAATCAACGCCTCAAGCTTATCGCTGCCAACGGAAGGAATTAGGGATTCGGGTAAACTTGGATCTCGCATGATGCCCGGAACGTCACTTACGAAGATCAGCTTGGAGACCTTCAATGAAGCAGCCAAGGCCGAGGCAGCTACATCGGCATTGATATTCAAGATAGTTCCATCCTTTGATGCTCCAATCGGCGAAATCACAGGAACCATTTCTGCTTTGAGGGTTTTTTGAATTTCCTCTGTCTGCACGTCAATAACATCGCCCACCAGCCCAATATCTTGTATTGTGCCCCCTGGGCCAGCTATCGGAGCGGTGCGGACCGCCTGGAATACATTTTTTCCGGAAAATCCATGTGCTTTTCCGCCAAAACGTTCAATCATCGCAACGATCTGCGGGTTAATTTCCCGATCTAAAGTCTCTTCGACAATGGCCATCGATCTTTCATCTGTCACTCGCAATCCATTCAAAAAATGTGATTTCAAACCCGCTTTTCGCATTGCCGTAGTGATTGCTTTGCCCCCACCGTGCACCAGGATTGGATTAATGCCAACTACCTCTAAAAAAACCACGTCCCGCAAGAAACTCGCTACGTGATCTTCATCTTCTATTGCACTTCCTCCGTATTTAATCACAAATGTATGTCCGCGGAAACGCTGGATGTGCGGTAAGGCCTCAATTAAGCTTTCGGCACGGAGGCTTGGGGTGAGATTAAGGGCCATTATTT
This sequence comes from Verrucomicrobiota bacterium, assembly GCA_003176035.1. GTDB lineage: Bacteria > Verrucomicrobiota > Verrucomicrobiia > Chthoniobacterales > Xiphinematobacteraceae > Xiphinematobacter. Next base: position 1,258 of record PSRL01000093.1, on the reverse strand, counting down.
ATTCTCCTAGATTTAATCGTATATATTCTTCAGTGAGGTCTGTGGTAAGGACAGCATAGCGCCCTTGGCCCAGATGCAGATCAATTCCAATGCGAAATGCCTTGCCGGCAGCGGCCTTTCTCAAGCTGGTAATCGAAGCTGGGCCAGCCACGCCGCCGGTTACCATGGGAAGTTGATTCAGAAAGATATCAATTTGGTCTTCTTGAATGTTAGCTTTGGAATAGCCCAGCGCATCCATAATTCTCCCCCAATTGGGATCATTCCCAGCCCAAGCGCATTTTAATAAAATCGAATTAGCAACAGCTTCCGCAGCATAACGAGCCTCAATATTATTTACAGCACCACGCACTTCGACTTCTACAAACTTGCTCACTCCCTCACCATCCAGCACAATCATCCGTGCCAGTTCGAGACAGAGTGAATGCAGTGCTTCCAGAAACATGGCGTATTCGGCGCTTCCCGCGCGAATGGGTGCGCACTTGGAGGCACTGTTAGCCAAAGCGATCACAGTATCATTTGTGCTCATGTCACCATCTATTGTAATTCGATTAAATGAGTGTGCCACAGCTTCCCTTAAAGCCTGATGGAGAACAGAAGATGAAATCGTAGCGTCGGTCGTGATGACGCAGAGCATTGTCGCCATGTTCGGGTTGATCATGCCAGCACCCTTGGCTGCGGCACCCAAGCGAACCCGTATCCCATTGATGAAAAGTTCTCGCGCTGCTTCCTTAGCATATGTGTCACTGGTCATTATCGCACGTGCGACAGTCTCTCCGCCTTGAGAGGTTAAAGTGCCCGCCAATCTGCGGAGTTTGGGAATGATTTTTTCCATGGGCATCGGTACCCCGATCCGTCCGGTAGAACATACCAAAACTTGCTGTGTCGGCAAATTTAATGCTTCAGCCGTAATCTTCGCCATACTGAGAGCGTCATCCAACCCTTGTTTTCCAGTACAAGCATTGGCATTTCCGCTATTGAGCACCACCGCTCGCACACTTCGCGAGCGCACGTGCTTCATGGAAATCTTCACGGGCGCCGCCTTCACTTGATTGGTTGTAAACGTAGCTGCTGCGACTGAGTTACGCTGTGAATAGACGATAGCCAAATCTTCGCGGTCGGACGTTTTAATGCCGCAATGTATACCGCCGGCTACAAAGTCAAGCGGTAGACAGACGCCACCTTTTATTTTTTTTAGACGGCTCAAGGTAGAAGGCCCTCTGTTTCAACAAATTCATTCATCAGATTGAAACACTGTATT
>PSRL01000149.1 GCA_003176035.1 Verrucomicrobiota bacterium | reverse complement strand
GGGAGAGCTCGAAAATTGGTATCCCAAAACACAATTGTTTCCGGAGTTAGAATTAGCGGAAGCTTTGGAAGTGCCCCCGGACCCTGAAATTGTCGCTGAAAGACTTTCCTTGTTGCAACAGCTGGCAAGAGAATCGCAGCAGGAGGCGGTGGTGGCCTTCCCAAAATTATTGGAAAGCCTCGTGTGGACGCCACAATCCTTGTTGAAGTCAGCAAGGCATCTCAAGGTTGGTCAGGAAATGGATCTCAGTCAGCTAATGGCTGAATTGGCAAATGCGGGTTACGAGCGGGCACCGCAAGTTTTTGCCCGTGGTCAATTTGCGGTGCGTGGTGGAATCGTGGATATTTTTTCGTGGCAACAGGGTTTACCCATCCGCGTCGAATTTTTTGGGAATCTCGTGGAATCTCTCCGCGAATTTAATTTGGATTCGCAGATTTCCATTCGAAAATTGCAGGAGTTTGAATGGTTAATGCCGCCAGGTTCTGACTCACAATGTGCTTTAAACCATTATATCCGTCAGGAGGATTACACTCTCAGTATCGAAGGGGCGCAAGAGAAAGCGGATGTTTCCATCACAGCTAGACCGGGAGAGGACGCGGCCTTTTTTCCAGCCGAGGTGGAGCTTTTTCATCCCGGAGATTTCGTTCTGGATGCAAAAAAGCGGGAATTATTTTTCAGCCGTATCCGGCAATGGCAACATGAGGGCTGGTGTATAGCGCTTTTTTGCAACAATGAGGGCGAACAAGAGCGCTTTTCTGAATTGTGTGAAGAAAATGGGACCGACCCTCGCACATTCCTGGTGCATTATGGAACATTAGGCCGGGGTTTTATTTTTCCCGCAGGCAAATTGGCTGTGCTTTCGGATGCCGAGCTCTTTGGCCGTTCCGCTGCACTGAGAGTGCGACGTCTTGCAATGAAACGGGAACACCTTCGTGCCCGTCGGCAAGTGGAAGATTTTGCAACTTATGAGGAGGGAGATCTTGTTGTTCACGCGGATCATGGAATCGGACGCTATCTGGGGCTGATGCAATTGCCAAACCCGAACGGCATACTCGAAGAGGTGCTGGCAATCGAATTTGCCGATGAAGCCAGACTTTATGTGCCACTCACCGATGCTTGGCGAGTCGCTCGCTATGTGGGTTTGGGACGGAGGTCGCCCGGCCTTTCTCGACTCGGAGACCCCCAGTGGCAAAGAAGCAAGACAAAAGCCCAGCAAGCTATTGCCCATTATGCAAAACGTTTGCTGGAGATTCAGGTGGAACGAGAAACTCAGCCTGGCTTTGCGTTTCCGCCGGATACCAAATGGCAACGCGAATTTGAGCAGTCCTTTCTTTATAAAGAAACGCCCGACCAACAGCGTGCGATCGCAGAGGTGAAAGAGGACATGGAGAAAACACGTCCCATGGATCGGTTAATTTGTGGTGACGTAGGTTTTGGAAAAACTGAGGTGGCTATCCGCGCCGCTTTTAAAGCGGTGTTAGGAGGAAAGCAGGTCGCCTTCCTAGCGCCAACCACCGTACTTGCTCAGCAACATTGGCAAAATTTGCGAGAACGTTTCAGTGATTATCCCATTTCCATTGAGCTACTCAGCCGTTATAGGAGTCAAGCCGAACAGCGAAGGGTGATTTGTGGAGCTGCAAGGGGGGAAGTAGATATTATAGTAGGGACCCATCGGCTCATTTCAAAGGATGTCGAGTTTGCCCGACTTGGCCTTTTGATTGTGGATGAGGAGCAGCGTTTTGGGGTAAAGCACAAGGATTTTATCAAAGAGCGCTTTCGTAAAGTCGATGTCCTCACACTTTCGGCAACGCCAATTCCCAGAACCCTGTACCTGGCTCTTGCGGGGGCCAGAGATATGTCCCTTATCGAAACTCCTCCTTCCAATCGACAACCTGTGGAGACGATCGTATGCGGATATGATGAGCGCGTTATTAGAGAGGCGATTCAGCGAGAGCGAGAAAGGGGGGGGCAAGTCTTTTTTCTGCACAATCGCGTCCAAACGATAGAAAAAGTGGCCTCGCGCATCCGAGAACTCTGTCCCAATTGTCGAGTTGCTGTTGGACACGGTCAAATGGGGGAACACATTTTGGAAGAGGTGATGTCGGCTTTTGTAGAGGGTAAATGCGATGTTCTAGTATCTACGTCGATCATTGAAAGCGGATTGGATATTCCGAATGCAAATACCATCCTCATTGATCGTTCAGATCGTTTTGGTTTGGCAGATCTTTATCAACTTCGAGGTAGAGTAGGGCGGTCCGGCATTAAAGCTTATGCCTTTTTAATGCTTCCAAGAGATCGAGCAAATGCTGGCGATGCTTGGAAACGAATCAGTGCTATTCGGCAATATTCTGAGCTGGGAGCTGGATTTAAAATCGCTATGCGCGATTTAGAAATCCGCGGTGCAGGCAACATCCTCGGCACGGCGCAAAGTGGTCACATCCTAGCCATTGGCTTTGAAATGTATTGTAAACTCTTAAAACAAGCAATGGAGAGCGCCCAAGGAAAAGACAAAGCCGCTGCTCCGGCTGATGCCGGGATTCGTCTCGATTTTCTGAGTATGATTGAAGGCGAAACTTTGCCAGAAAGCACAATTCCCGCCTTCCTCCCTTCCCAATACATTCCGGATACCGCACAACGCATCGAAGCTTACCGAAAGTTAGCCGAGGCTCTCACTCAGGCGGATCTTAAAAAACTCCAGGCCGAATGGCGGGACCGTTTTGGGATCTTGCCTGATGCCGTAAAAAATTTAATTACCACAGCAGCACTCCGAATTGCTGCTGCAAAAAAGAAAATTACCCTGGTCGAAACTCGAGGAGAAAAACTACTTCTGACCCGCAAAAATGACTATATTCTTTTGGCAGGAAAATTCCCAAGGATACGGCCTGCGGACCCAAAATCTAGGTTGCAAGAGATCTGTCAATTTATTGAAAGTCTGAAGTGAAAAGGGGATGTTTTGTTGCTCCTAAAAAAACGCTTTGATCCGGCCAATATCAGTGCTTGGATAATTTAATAATAAAATTTCAGCCGGAAAATTCGGTGGAAAGTACCTCTCAAAAAAATCTTCGTAATTTACACGATGCTATTATAATAGCCTTTAATAATTTGGAGGGTATTTTTTTCTTCGAGGGCGGCGCAAAAGCAAGGCCAGATCCATCACATCGACTTACTTTTGCAACAATGGCTGAGGGAAAAAGAATTACAAAGTTGCTCTCATTTTATAGGGGGTTCGCTATATATTAGCTAATATAATGTATAGAAAAATAACCGGTGCCTTATTGAGGCAATAAAACTTCCAAGGGCCAACAGGTGGCAGAAAAATAATTTGGAGCATATTTATTTTTCGCTTGCACATTTAGCGTTTTGAAAGAGATTCACATGCTATCGCATCCGGCTATTGATCAGGTTGTTTTGCAGTGAGATAGAAGAGCGGTTTTAAATCAAAACATCAAATTTTAGTAAATGTATGCCCCAAATTTCTTATTCCAATAATGGCAATTTCTTAAGGACTGCAATACAGCAGCGAGAGCTAGCACAGCAGACGTCAAGCGGAACTACCCCAGAGAATCGAGACCACGCTGATGATAATCTGTCCGATTCCGAAAAAGAAGCGCTTCAAGAGCGCCAGAGAGTGCGCAGACATACTTTTACAAAAGTGCTTGGAGGCTTGGGCAACATATTTAGTGTCGGAGGGGGAGGCGGCGGGAGAGGGCGAGGCGGTAGTGGTGGGAGTATCAGCGTGGATATTGGTATTCGAGTGGTTCCAGCCGGAGGCGGTTTACCCATGCCTGCTCCCCGGAGTGGGTCTGGGGAAGGCGAAAAACTTCTAAAAAGGAGGGAAGAGCAAGAACAAAGAGAACTCGATAAGCAAAAGCGCCAAGAACAGGCACAACTTGAGGAACAAAGACGACAGGGAGAGGCGCGGCGGGAACGCGAGAAACAGGAGCGTCTCAATCAGAAAATAGATCAGGCGGTCCGGGAGAGCGTGCGCCTTGGCTATACGGTCAAGATGACTGAGATAGCCCAGCAGGAAGGGTGGGTAAATGTTCCCTGGTGGCAGCAATGGTATGACCAGTGGCAGAGAGAGGAAAAGCAATTTGAGGCAATTGCAAGGACAGAGTTCTCTCAATTAGTTCAAGAGTTCCAGCAGCGGAACGAAACCATGGTCCGCGAAAATGGAGGTCAACACATTTGGCTTGGAGACCGCGAGAGTTACGATCGAGAAGTACAATGGAGGGAAAATAAATTTAGTGAGATGGTGCGGAAATTAAATGCAATAGGTGACCAAACCAGACAGCGGCTGATGGATCTGTCCCTTCAACTGGAAGGCGAAAATGCCAGAGGCCAGTTAGGGACAAGAATAAATGCATGGGAGCAGATGACGGTTGGAAATAAAGCCGACTGGTCAAAGGTTCCCTGGGGGCCGCAATGGCACAGCGAATGGCAAAAAGAGGAAGAAGATTTTCAGGCAATCATTCAGAGAGAAACGCAGCAATTGAAGCAAGAGTTTGAGAAGCGAAATGCGACTATGCTGGTGAGGGTTGAGGGCCAAATTCTATGGCACGGAGATCGTAGCTATCAGGAAAATGGCTGGAGATCTCGCAAGATCGCTGAAGTCACCCAGAAATTAAATACCATACGTGAACAGAAGAGAAGTCGGCTGATAAACTTATCGTCCCAGCAATACGAAAACAAGCTGGTGCGCCTGGTAGAAGTAAAAACAAAAGAAATCGAAAAAATTAGAATCATAGATGAGCAGGCGTTCACCGAGAAAGCCGTCAAGGAAGGCTGGACGAAGGCGGAATGGTGGGCACAGTGGATCAGCGAATGGCAAAAAGCGGAAAAGGAATTAAACGCCATTGCAAAGGAGGGGGCAGAGGATCTAGCGCAACGTTTGCGTTGGCGCGATAGGCATATATTCTTACCAGATACTAGCGTGAACGATGCGGGCGAAGTGGAGTTCACGCCAGTGGAAACTCTCCGCAATGAACAAATTCAAGCCAGACAAGCTGCATTTGATGAAATTGCCCAAGCGTTAACCGAAGCAGCCGAGCAGAAGAGACAAGAGCTGATGCAGCAATTGGTTAAGCTCGAACGTGAGCAATGGGCACGTCAACAGGCTGAAAAGGAAGCCAAGCTCGCAGAAGCAGAGGCCGAAAGAATCGCTCAGGAGCAAAGGGCTCAAGCTGAAAAAGCAGCTCAAGCTTTGAGAAAGGTTTCCGAACCCGAGCGCACCGTGCCCCTCCCGGAAAAAGCGGCTCAAACAATTGATTTCTCTCGCCTACAAAGGGTGAGCACGGAAATCAAAGCAATTGCCGGACCACCAAAGGAAGATGCCGCACAGCAAACGCCCCTCATCACCAAAATCACCGACCCATACTCCATCTCTCAGCAATGGTATGCGGAAGGGGACACGAGCCCCGGCGCTTATCCTCGGAGCTTGAAACAACACACCGATGAGCGCGGACTCGTTAGCCAGTTTAAATACGATACAAAAGGCAATCTCACAGAAAAGACCGTTATTGGAGACCTTACCGGAGAGGGAGCGAGCAAGACAGCGGTGACGCAATTCAGATACAACGACAACAACCTGCTCACCTCAGTGGTTGACCCCGTTGGTAACATCTGCGAAATCCGTAACACCTACTCTGCTGTGGAGGGGAAACTGGTTCAAAAACAGCAAATAGCAGCTGAGAGCGCAGACGAAATTAACGTCGAGTACACCTATAATGCCCAAGGGCTCCTGATCAGCCAAAGAAGAATCATGGGAAAGAGCATCCCCGATGTCATCACGGAATTTGAATACAATTCCAGCGGAGAACTCACCAAGCAAATAGATGATTCGGGCATCTTCACCTATCTTCACGATCC
>PSRL01000119.1 GCA_003176035.1 Verrucomicrobiota bacterium | reverse complement strand
ATGTCCATCGTCTTACCAACATCCTGCACACACTCCGCGACAAAGGGAATACACTTTTAGTGGTTGAGCATGAGGAAGCTATCATTCGTTCTGCCGATGTACTCATCGATATCGGACCGGGTCGCGGAAAGGATGGAGGCAAGCTCATTTATGCGGGTCCTGCCCATCGAATTTCCTCAGTACGAAACTCACTTACCGCCGATTACCTGACACATCGCAAATCCATCGCAGTGCCAAAGAAGCGTCGTAGTCCCCACAACTTTATCGAACTCTGCGGGATTCGGCACCGCAACTTCCGGGATGTGGATATTCGAATCCCATTGGGCGTTTTTTGTTGCATTACCGGAGTTTCCGGATCAGGAAAAAGCTCCCTCGTCAACGACGTCCTTTACCGCAATCTTTTGCCGGATTCTCCCGAACACAATGAGGCGGCCGGTTCCTGTAGGGCCATCCTTGGAGAGGAAAATATTGAAGAGGTGATTTTGGTGGATCAAAGCCCCTTAGCACGATCACCGCGTTCGTCTCCGGCACTCTATTTGGGAATTTTTGATTTTATCCGAGAGCTCTTTGGTATGACTCCGGAAGCAATTTCCAAGGGGTTTTCACCCGGATGGTTCTCTTTTAATTCCGGACAGGGTCGTTGTGAACGCTGCGCCGGATTAGGATTTGAAAAGGTGGAAATGCAGTTTCTGAGCGATCTTTTTTTGCGCTGCCCCGAGTGCGAAGGCAAACGCTACCAACCAGCTCTCCTCAAAATCCTTTATCGAGGGAAAAATATTCACGAGGTCCTCACAATGACCGTGCGTCAAGCCCTGGAATTTTTTGCCAAAGAAACTTCTCACATCACTGAGCCGCTCCGATTGATGAGCGAAGTCGGCCTCGAATATCTCCAACTGGGACAACCCGTCAATCTGCTCAGTGGAGGAGAATCTCAGCGTCTCAAGCTGGTAAAACACCTTACCCAGAATAGGGCGCATGCGCCTGACAGTGTCGGCACCCATCTGCTCATTCTCGACGAGCCTACAACCGGTCTCCATTTCGACGACATCGCACAGCTGATCCGAGTTTTTCAACGTCTTGTTGATGAAGGAAATAACCTCATTGTCATCGAGCACAATTTGGAAGTGATCAAAAGCGCTGATTGGGTTGTTGATCTCGGACCTGAAGCCGGAGAAAATGGCGGGGAACTTGTCGCTGAAGGCCCACCTGAAGCGATAGCCCATTCCCCCGCATCCCATACGGGCCGTTATCTTCGGCCATTTCTCAGTGGGCGCCCCGCCGATTCAACCAAGCCTTTACTGCCCGTACCTCTCCCTGCGCCAAAACCCGCGCCAGTGATTTCCATTCGTGGCGCTCGAGAACATAATCTTAAAAATATCAACGTCGATATTCCACGCAATAAGGTTGTGGTCATTACAGGACTCAGCGGATCGGGCAAATCAACGCTGGCCTTTGATATTTTATTTGCCGAAGGCCAGAGACGATTTTTAGACAGCATTTCGCCCTATGCTCGCCAGTTTGTAGAACAATTGGAAAAACCCGATGTTGACCAGATTGAAGGCCTCCCGCCAAGCGTGGCTATCGAACAACGGGTGACACGAGGGGGCGGAAAATCGACTGTCGCCACCGTCACAGAAATTTATCATTTTCTGCGCCTTTTATTTACCAAGATAGGAACTCAATATTGCCCCGATTGCGATATCCCTGTTGAAAAAAGCACGCCGACAGCCGTTGCTCAATATGCGACAAAACTTTTGTCTCGAGGGTCACTCCAGATCTACGCGCCAGTGATCAAAGGGCGTAAAGGTTTTCACACCGAGGTCGCTCGGTGGGCGGAACGTCAGGGATTTTCTCAGTTGCTAGTCGATGGCACCCTCCAGCCTGTAAGCGGCTTCACTAAGCTAGAACGCTTCAAGGAGCATAACATCGATGTTTTGGTCGCCGAACTTTCTCCCAAACAGGTGGACTGTGTGGAACCTCTGGTGCGTCAGGCCTTAAAGATTGGGAAGGGTACAGCCCGATTGCGAGACTCCCGTAAAAAATTTCATCTGCTCAGCACAGAGCTCAATTGCCCCCGCTGCGAGCGGGCTTTTGAGGAACCGGATCCACGACTTTTTTCCTTCAACTCGCCTCATGGCTGGTGTCCCCATTGTCGGGGCTTCGGAGAAATCTGGCGCAGTATCGACCGTGAGGAGTTTGATTCTCAACTTGAAGCCGATCTTGCTGAAGAGCACCATTATGAAAACTTGGATCCAACCGAAGCCCATATCTGTCCGATTTGTGCTGGCAGTCGGCTCAACGAAACCGCCCGGCATGTTCGTCTTCAAGGCTTCACAATAACCGACCTCGCAAATAGTTCCGCATGCGAAGCGCTCAAAATTTTTGCCCACCTGCGGTTTTCCGAAAATCAACAACTGATTGCAAAGGACATTATAGCTGAAATCATACAGCGCCTTCAATTTCTCAATCAAGTGGGACTGGATTATCTGACCTTGGATCGCTCAGCCAAGACCTTGAGTGGCGGCGAATCACAACGCATTCGCTTGGCTTCCCAACTCGGTTCCAATCTTCGAGGTGTTCTTTATGTCCTGGACGAGCCAACCATCGGACTTCATGCACGCGACAATTCTCGCTTATTAGAAGCTCTCAAAGCCCTTGCAACCCAAGGAAATTCCCTTTTGATCGTTGAACACGATGAAGAAACCATGCGCCAAGCTGCGCACATTATTGATTTGGGACCAGGCGCCGGCTGCAAAGGAGGAGAAATCGTCGCAGAGGGCTCTCTTAAGCAAATTCTAAAAAACCCCCACTCTCCGACAGGAAAAGCCCTGAAGGCCCCTCTCCCTCATCCATTACGGGGCCAGCGAAGGTCATTGCAGAGCTGCCGTTGGATCGAGCTCGAAGGAGCAACAAAACACAATCTCCACGACCTGGATATCCGCATCCCTCTCGAGCGTCTTACTGTGGTCAGCGGCGTCTCCGGATCAGGAAAAAGCACCCTCCTTCGAGGAATCTTGGTACCAGCCATCCGACAACTGGTTGGACGTTCAAAAAAAGTGATTTCCACCTCGCACTGGAAGTCCTTACGAGGAGCTGAACATCTCGGAGCAGTCCTGGAAGTGGACCAATCTCCAATTGGGAAAACCTCCCGTTCAACGCCAGCAACCTATATTAAACTTTTCGACTCTATTCGAGCCCTCTTTGCTCAGTTACCCACCGCCCGAATGCGCGGCTATACAGCCAGTCGCTTTTCTTTTAATAATGCGGAAGGACGTTGCTCAGTTTGCGAAGGACAAGGAGTCATCAAAATGGATATGAACTTCTTGCCTCCAAGCTACATGCCCTGCGAAGACTGTGCCGGAAAACGCTACAACCCGCAAACTCTCGAGGTGCTTTATAATCAAAAATCCATCGGCGATGTCATGGAAATGACTATTGAGCAAGCCGCAGAATTTTTTGCCGCACACCCCAAAATTCGCCGACCTTTGGACCTTCTCGTGGAAACTGGACTGGGTTACCTCCAACTTGGACAACCCAGCCCAACCTTAAGCGGTGGCGAAGCTCAACGGATTAAGCTTGTTGAACAACTCGCAAGCAGGGCCACCCCGAGTGCTGAACGCATGCGAACCGGCCGCATAGGCAAATCCACCCTCTATGTTCTTGAAGAACCAACTATCGGACTCCATGCAGCCGATGTCTCCCGCCTGATCAACGTCCTCCATCACCTCGTCGATGAAGGGGGGACGGTGATTGTCATTGAACACCATCTCGATATTATCGGCGAGGCCGATTATCTTTTGGATATGGGACCGGACGCGGGTGCCAATGGAGGCCAACTGGTGGCGGCTGGTTCTCCGGAACATGTTGCTCGCTCCACCCGCAGCCGCACTGCTCCTTTTTTAAAAAAGGTTTTAAAAGACGGAAAAGCAAACAAATCCCAAAAATTGCCGTCTTTTGCTACAGCTTAGCTGGAGCATTTATTTGTGTAAAAAAACACTCTATAATAAGTAATTTTTCTCATCCGTGCTTAATTACATCTGGTTCGGTTTAATTTTTTGTGCAGTAGTTCTTGGCGCGATTCACAATCGGCTCACCGAAGTCACCTTGGCTGCCTTCGATTCAGCTAAGGCAGCGGTAATGAACATAGCATTGCCACTGATCGGCATTTTCGCCCTGTGGCTGGGAATCATGCGATTGGCGGAAAAAGCTGGCATCGTCCAGATCATAGCCCGTGGCTTGCAACCGCTTTTAAAATTTCTTTTTCCGGAAATACCGAAAGGACATCCTGCTTTGGGCTCTATAGTAATGAACATGGCTGCCAATATGCTCGGGCTAGCTAATGCAGCGACACCGGTCGGACTGAAAGCCATGCAGGAGCTTGAACGTTTAAATCCTCATCCCGGCATTGCCACTAATGCCATGTGTACCTTTCTAGCTTTAAACACCAGTTCCGTGCAGTTAATTCCGACGACGACGATTGCCATTCTCGCCGCTGCCGGATCCAAAGAGCCCACTGCAATTATCGGAACGACTCTCGTAGCAACCGCCTGCTCAACAATAGCCGCAATTGCTTCAGTTAAGTTATTACAGCGTGCTCCAATTTTCCGGCTTCCTCAGTCAAGCGAAAAAACACTCTGTGCCGAAGTCAGTGATTTGCCTGAAGTTGCTCTAATTTCCCTACCCCTTTGGGCAAAAGCCATTCTGGTCGCTCTTTCTTTTTTCTTTATATTTATTGCCTGGCATTTAGTAGTAACCACCTCTGCCCCCTCGGACCGTGGTATTTTTTCTCGTTTGGTGGATGTGGCCTCTCAGTTGGCAATCCCTGTTTTACTGACCTTCTTTCCACTCTATGCCGCGCTAAAACGAATTCCCGTCTATGAAGAATTTATAGAAGGCGCCAAAGAAGGTTTCCATACTGGAATCCGCATTATTCCCTATCTTGTTGCAATACTCGTCGCTATTGGAATGTTTCGTGCGGCAGGAGGTATCGAACTTTTGAGCCATTGGCTAAGACCCATTTTCCAGCCGCTCCACTTCCCGCCCGACCTTCTTCCGTTGGCACTAATTCGCCCATTAAGTGGAAGTGGCGCCAATGGAATATTCGCCGAGCTCGTCCAGTCTCACAACCCCGACAGTCTAGTTGCACGGATAGGCGGAACGTTTGTGGGCAGCAGCGAAACAACCTTTTACGTCTTAGCTGTATATTTTGGCGCTGTTTCCATTCGACGTACCCGGCAGGCCGTTCCTGCGGGCTTAATTGCCGATCTTACAGGGCTTATAGTATCTGTTATCATTTGCAATTTTGTTTTTGGAGGTAAAAGTTAAACAGGCGAAATACCGATGCGCTGAGTTAGGAATAATTTAAGGAATAATCAGTTAAAAAAAAATGATTCCATCAACGAAACCTACAGTCCTATTTTAAAAGCGCACCTTACACCGCCAGTATGGCACGAGGAGGCGATAGAGGAGGACTGCCAACATGGTTGTTGCGTGTAATGCTTTCTTGACGGGTGGGCTGCCGTGATCCTAGCTCAAATGAATTTTGATCGTTATTTTGCCGAGCCGATAAAGTTACCGAGATACTCTGTCGAGCATTTCCATTTTGATCAATGTCTTGAATAATTTCCTTACCATCTGCGGTCACAAATAAAATCCCTTGCCCATTAGTTTTCAATGGCTCTACTTGTTTACCATTTAAAATAGTGGTTAATTGACTTCCTAAACGAGGTAGTAAGGAAAGCACCTTTGTTTTGGCATCCCAGAGCAATCCACTGGAAGCATCCATGAATATGGTGTCCTTGGGTGCCGATATTATCCGAAGGTCCTTTGTGTTTACATAGTGAGTTCCGGAGCGGGTCTCCACCCTAACCCACAGAGCGGCAGCTGGCAGCTCTTGGTTTGCCTGGGAAAGCTCGAGAGCAGTGAAAAGCGCGCTTTGGAAGTCCTGGGACGTCTTTGGCGCCCCTCGCTGACCTCCTGAGGAGCTTGTTTTGGCCTGTTCTAATTCTTGTTGGAACCG
>PSRL01000087.1 GCA_003176035.1 Verrucomicrobiota bacterium | reverse complement strand
CGCGGCCAAGAACGTTTTGCCATTTATTGTTCGACTTGCCATGGCGCGACAGGCGCTGGGGACGGTATCGCTACGAAATACGGGCTTGTTGGGGTGGCAAATTTGCAACTTGAAAAAACTCGTTCACTTGCCGATGGAGAGATCTTTGACGTGATCACGAATGGCAAAAATCTCATGATGCCCTTAGGTCCCCAGATTCCAGTCCCTGATCGATGGGCAATCGTCGCATACCTTCGAGCATTGCAACGGTCTCAACGAACAAATATAAACGATGTGCCCGTTTCCGAACGTGCGAAATTGAACGTTCTACCATGAAGCGATCCGAATGCCCCCAATACTTTCTGAACTACCGTCTCGTAGGATGGCTGCCTGTCATCACGATTTTTTTGGCTATTATCGGCTGGCCTCTCTGCCTGGCCTTGGCCCTGTGGAAGCCAGTGGATTTCGGCCCTGCCTATTTTACGGTCCTTTCCTTTTTTGGCATATTGGCGATGGGCGCTCTTTTTTGGATACTACTTCACCATGCGGTCGATGCAGCGTGGAGTGTGATAATCCGAAGAATTTGGGAACATGAGGCATGTCTGCTTCTCCCCTTGTTCATCTTGAGCATCCCCTTGTTTTTCTTATACTCCAAAATCTGCTCCCCGATATTCGCTAGCGGCTGGCTCTTACCTCTGCTTCCCTGCATCCTTCTAGTGGGGTCTCTTCTGGTGCTGATCATCTCGGCGCAGTCGCTGCGTCGGGCCTCTCTGAGAGACGACGACAATGGAAGCGAAGCAAAGGTGTATCGACGGCTGACGTTTATGAGCCTCCCCGTATTTGCCATCGGCTTTTCGCTCATTTCCATCTTGGCTTGGATGTCCTTGCAGGGAGGATGGGTTTCGGCAATTTGGCCGATCTATATCTTTTCCGGAGCAGCCCTTTCCAGTTTGGCGTTAACGATCTTGATTGTCATTTGGTTATTGCCGAGCTTTAATGGAAATATAAAAGCGGACCATTTCCATCTGTTTGGTAAATTGCTTTTTGCGCTGACACTCTTTTGGGGATACCTTGCCTTCGGCCAATATCTCATCATTTGGTACGGAAATTTACCGACTGAAAACTCATTTTTTCAGATTCGCTCTTACGGATTGGCCTCATACGCCGGATGGGTGCTGGTAGTTGGGCATTTCCTCATACCGTTTCTTTTTTTACTTCCGCGTTCCACCAAGATGCGGCCGAAATGGTTGGCCCTCGTAGCCGGATGGCTCGTGCTCATGCAGTTCGTAGAATTTTGCTGGATCATCTTGCCTCCGCTACATGGAAATTGGTTTTTCACCGCATTGTCCTTATTGGTGAGCTTGTCTGCCGTGGGAGGAACACTCACATTTATTTTCTTAATGAGGCTGGGCCGATACCCTCTTTGGCCTATTTTAGATCACCGCCTTCAGGAATGTCTTTCACTCATTGATCAATGATGAAAACGCCCACGCAAACCTATAAATCCACCATCGTTCCACCGCTCATCTGTGCCGGCATCTTCGCATTAGCCAGTTGGCTTCTGTTTGCCCTCACCGATCCTAAAACCGATACGGCGGCGCTTTACCGTTTGAACACATTGAAACTCCTCCGGGAAAAAGATCGCCAGCGGTTGGAATCTTACGGGTGGGTAGACCGATCCAAAGGCTGGGTTCGAATTCCCATTAGCCAGGCTATGAAGCTCGAAGAACAGAGGCTCCATGCCACCCCGCCCCATCCCTCAGCCGCTTCTTTTCCGTTTGTTCCTGTTTCTGTGACTGAAGTCCCTCCATGAGAGGTGCGAACCGGGGAGAGCTTGTTTTATTCACAAGCGCGCTCATCTGGCTATTTCTCAGTTGTGTTTTTCAACAAGTGCGTGGCATCGAACTTGTTTTTCCCCGGTTTGCCGCTTTTTGGCTGACCTTCGGGCGGGTGGATGCTGCCGCGGAGGTATCCTTCCTCTACGGTTGGGGATGTAATATTGCCTTCGTCGCGGGATTTCGAGTTTGCAATGTTCCGCCTCTTCAAGGCATAGCGCTCCTCGCTTTTTTTTGGAACCTCGCGATAGCGGTGGGCGTTTTTCTCATTTTATCTGGTCAAGTAATTCTCATGCCGCTGCTTCCCGCAGCACTGAATTTTTTCCTTTTGCTAATTGCCCTTTTTTTCTGTTTCCCAATCTTGCAAACCTGTTGGAAAAATCAGCAATTTCCAACCCTTGCCCAGCGTTGGTTTGTGGGGGGGGCGATCCTTTTTCCGTGGCTTCTTTTTACAGCGGGGACCCTCTTGAGACCGGGGGTCTTAAGAGGGGCTGCGCGGCTTCCGGTTGAAGCATGGTTCCATGAAGGATTTCTTTGGCTTTGGCTTGGGGGTGCAGCCTTGGGATTTGCCTACTACCTAGTTAAAAAAATCCTGAATAGCCCTCTCCGGGAAGAGCAAATCGCACCCGCGGGATTTTGGGCATTTTATGGCGTGAATTTTTGGGCAGCACTGCGTACAACTGCCGGTGGAGCCCTTCCGGCTTGGATAAGTGCTGCTGGAACTTCCGCAAACCTTCTCCTTTGGATACCTCTTGTCGTAATTTGGAAAAATCTCTGCGATACCCCAAAACGGTTTTCGATTTCCTTGAAATCCAATCCGGCGCTGCGGTTCACGATACTTGGTGCACATCTGTTTATCCTGAGCGCTCTTCAAGGCATCGTCCTTTATTCAAAGACGGGCGGTGCGTTCCTACAATTTACAGACTTTGTCACCTCGCAGGCATTTCTCATGCGATATGGATTTCTCACCTCCATTTTTTGTGCGGTGATTTACTATTTTGTTCCTCGTTTGCTTTTTCGCCAATGGCCTCGTGAAAGGGCAATTTTTTGGCACTTTCATCTGCACCGCGCGGGACTTGCCATTGTTGCGTTGTCGCTCGCCATTGCAGGCATTGTTCAGGGCATTTTATTAAACAACCCCTCACTTCCATTTTCAGCCTCCATTCAGGCCGCTTTTCCTTGGCGCTGTCTTGCTGATGTGGGGTGGGGGATATTTTTTGCGGCACAAATTATTTTTTTACGCCACAGCCTCCGACTTTTACACCTTTCAAACCAGGAACATTGATGAAAAAGATGGTGCTGCTCCTCTTCTCCATCATAGCGCTTTCTTGGGCTGCTCTCTGTATTCCTTCTGTTTTTGTCTTTGGAAGGTTAAAACCCCTGCGGAATACAGAGGGACCCGGCACCTTGCCATTACCTCTTTCCGGCATGGCCTTAACAGGAATGCGCGTTTACGGCACCTTAGGCTGCGCTGCATGCCATACACAGCAAATTCGGCAATCCTCTTTTACTCCCGCGGATATCGCGCGACATTGGGGAAGCCGCGGTTCCTTACTGCGTGATACCCTTGCTCATCCAACGTACTTTCCTGGTTCCTTGCGAATAGGACCGGACCTCTCCAATTACGCCCTTCGTCAGCAAGACCCCACGGCTGTTCATCGTCTTCTTTATGCCTCGGGAGGTGCGAGAATGATGCCCCGTTATGCGTTCTTATATCGAATTGAGAAGATCCAGGGGGCGGAATCTAGCCAAGCTTTGAAATTGCCTGATCGTTTCCGTTTGCCAATCGGGTACCAAGTAATTCCGACTTATGAGGCGGAGTGCCTTGTCGCATACCTCCTGTCGCTGAAGTCGAAGGGTTCCAACGAATGACGCTTGATTCAACCAAAAGGGAGAAAGAGTCGCCCTCTTCAGCGGGTACCGTACCATTTTGGTTTTCCATCGGTTCACTGCTTCTCATTTGTTGGGCGGGGATCACCTTCTTCTCCCATGTGGCGGCCTTCCGCAGCGACGTTTCTGACGCATCTATAGATACCCTCCCGCTGACGGCAAGCGATCTGAATGACCCCATGCGTTTGGGAAGACGGGTTTTCGAAGCAAACTGTGCCATTTGCCATCAGACGACCGGTCTGGGAATTCCCTCCCAATATCCTCCGCTGGTGAACAGTGAATGGGTATTAGGAGAAAAGGAGCAGCACACACGCACACAACTTGTAGCGATCTTGCTGTATGGACTACAGGGGCCGGTGACTGTCAGGGGGCTTGTTTACAATGGCAACATGCCTGCGTGGAACCATCTTTCAGATGCGGAAATCGCAGCGGTGCTTTCCTATATCCGTTCCGCTTGGGCAAACCGCGGTTCTCCGGTGACCGCGGAAGAAGTTTCATTTCTTCGTAAAAACATCTCATTTCGTGTGGAGCCTTGGACCTGGAATGAATTGGAAAAATTGCCCCGTTCTTTGCAATAAATCGACAAATCACCGTATGATTCTGGAAATTAGAAAGTAAAAGCAGGAAAAACAGCGAGCCCGGGGCATGGCGGATCAGCACCTCGGCTTCAAGCAAAACATCACATGAAGCCTTGCCCATCACATGCTGACGAAGATATCGCCAGTCGTATAGCGAAAACCCCTACAAAATGATGACAAATCGGATGGTATTTTATCTTCGGGTGCGGCGCAAAAGGAAGGCCATATCCATGAGAGGGACTTGCTTTTGCAACAATGACTGAGGAAAAAAGACCCACAAAGGTGCTCCCATTTTATAGAGGTTTCGCTATAGCTTGCAGCAATTCGCGATTGACACATTCTCAGGGGTCATTACTATTTCCCATTCACTCTGTATTTTGTTAAATGAGTACCTATTCTGCCAAAGCTGAAGAAGTTGAGCGCGCCTGGTGGGTGATCGACGCGAAGGATCAGCATCTGGGGCATGTTGCTGTAAAAGCGGCTAAGTTGCTAAGAGGAAAGCACAAACCAATTTTCACACCTCACGTGGATACCGGTGATTTTGTTGTCGTGATCAATGCCGGGGAGGTAGAAGTGGGTGGAAAAAAGGAAATTGCCAAGAGCTACATGAGTTTTTCGGGTTATGTGGGAGGCCATAAATCGGAGTCTTTTCGCGATCGACGGAAACGCCGACCGGAACTTCTGATTGAGCACGCCGTGCGCGGTATGTTGCCTCATAATAAATTAGGCCGCAGTGTGTATCGCAAATTGAAAGTTTATCGCGGTAGCGATCATCCGCATGTCGCCCAAAATCCGAAACCTATCTAGCATTTTATATGTCCGATACAGATACAGTTCCTCAAGATATAGAAGATATTATTGCAACTGGGCGTCGTAAGAACGCCGTCGCAAAAATTCGGCTCAAACCTGGTACGGGCGTCATTAAAATCAATGAAAAGGATTTTGTTGACTATTTTCCAAGCCTCTCGTTGCAAAACGATATCTTGCGGCCTTTGGAGCTTACTAACGCAATGCATGCGTTCGACTTTGAGGTAAAGGCGAACGGTGGCGGCATTGTAGGGCAGGCCGGCGCCCTCCGCTTAGCAATTTCACGGGGGCTCCTCGCGGTTAACAACTCGCATCGAGCGATTCTCAAAAAAGAGGGGATGCTGACCCGCGATCCGCGCATGAAGGAGCGGAAAAAAGCGGGCCAACCTGGAGCGCGCAAACGCTTCCAATTTTCCAAGCGTTAGAGCGCTATTTTAAACCAACAGTTACATGCTGTTGCCAGGATTTTTGGCCCAGGCGCGAGGCAATAGCCGGGCCATATCTTGGATGATACGGAGCGGTTGGGGCGATAAAGCCCTGAGCAAAAAGGCCGCCAACCACATGGCAGTTTCTTGCAACATGTAGCTATTTAGTTGAGTCTGAAAAAAGCGTTTAAGCTAGTAAACATCCATGTGTGCGGGTATTTTGACAGTAAAATTT
>PSRL01000071.1 GCA_003176035.1 Verrucomicrobiota bacterium | reverse complement strand
CCGCGATCCCGACGATCCAGCTTGCTTTGAGCCGACAGATATTTGGGATCGCGAAAAATCCCATGATCGGCTATGGAGTTAATTGCTCAGGTGCGGCTAACCTTATAGCCTGTCGATAGATTGTTGCTGTGTTTCGAGTGAATATTCTGGCTCAAACCCGATCAGGCGCCGTGCCTTTTCGATACTGAGCAGCGATACGGTTCCCGATAAAGCAACTTGCGTCTCGTTGAGATGCGGAAAAAACAGTTCAGCAAGTGCTTTAGACTCATAGCCGAGCCAATTGTGGTTATCACTGATAAACAAAGGATGTGCACCGTCGAAGCTGGCAGTCAATCCTTTTTCAATTGCCTGGGCAGCGTCCCTTTCATCAACGGAGGCCCAGAAGTTGAACCTATCTACTGCATAGATATGAAAGAGGATGTCTTCGGGGCTTTCCCGCTTTAATGGTGCCGGAGTCTCACCACGGAATTCCATAGGACGTTGCTTGCGCCAGGCCAAAGCCCGCTCTCTGATAGGCGCTAACTTTCTTTCGCGCTCGGCGCGATCCAGGGCGGCAAGTTCAACAATCGCTTCATAGGCTTTTTTCCGATAACGAAGAAACTGCTCATCCTTTAGACGACCCTCCCGGTGGACACCCGGAAAGCGCAGGGCAACACTGGAAATCTGATCACGACGCCAATAGTACGCCCCGATGTCCTCGACTAATTGCTTCGATAACGAGTAGGGATCGGTTGTATAAGCAGGATGTTCCTCATCTATCGGGAGGTATTCAACGACAATATCGGTAAGGCTAAACGACACGCCTAACGCATTGATCGAACTGGCATGTACTACACGTTTGATTCCTTCAGCGGCGGCAGCCTCGAATACGTTGAAAGTACCCGACACATTTACTGCGAAAACTTTCTCACCAGGGGCCAGTCCTGGACGCGGAATTGCCGCGAGGTGGACAACCGCCTGACGGCCACGCATAGCCACACGCACATCATCGAAATTCAAAATATCGCAGGTCACATATTCGACGCCAGGAATACGCTCGCCAATTTCTGCATCAAGAAGGCGCACATCCCAATTATGTTGGACGAGGCGCTTCGTTACTGCGTGACCGATAAGACCCGACCCGCCTGTAACAAGAACCTTCATCGATTGCGGCCTATCTATGCCCGACCCCATTTCTTGTAGGCATCGTCAAAGGACATTCCCTTTGCCACATCTTCGCGCATTCCTTGTTCATTGGCTTCGAGTTCTTCCGCCTTGACCAAAGTCTCCATCGCGATAGCTTTTGGCACGACGATCACGCCATCTGCCTCTCCGATAATCCAGTCACCAGGTTCCAGGCGTACACGACTGGTCAACGTACCTGGCATTCCAATCGTAATGTTGATCCCATCCATTCGCCAGCGTTGAGAAGACTCAATAGGCGATGTGCCCCGTGCGCACACCGTATAGTCTGGGATCACCTCCAGGCCAAGCCAATCTCGAATATAGGAATCGAGAACAATGCCGTGCGCGCCGCCTTGCTTCAAAGCCCAGCTTGTCATCTCGCCGAATTTGCCTGCGTGTTTTTCGCCCCCGCTCTCGACCACCACAACGCAGCCGGGATATAGTATTTGTCGCAGTTGTTCAAAATAGTTGCCTGTCCAGCCACTTCCCTCTTCGCCGCGCGGAACCGGATAAGCACTGCCTCGAACGGTGATCACCTGTCCTGCCAGGTGCTGATGGGGAAATAGTGGCCTGATCCCTAGATCGAGGCACTGGTTTGGATAACCCATTTTGTCCAGCGTATCATATACGTTGGCAACCCGAATTTTATCCCAACGGGTTTGCAGCTCTACAACCGATAGTTCTTGTGTGGACATTGCCTGATTCCCTTCTAATCAAAGTACTCATCGCCGTTCCACAGAAGCGATTTCGCCACTTCATCGTTCAATTCTACGCCAATACCGGGTCGTTCTGAAACGGTCATGAAGCCATTTTCGATAAACGGTTTCTCCCCAATACATAGGTCGTTCCACCACGGAATATTGAGCGCGTGCAGTTCCAGAACCAGGAAGTTAGGTATCGAAGCCAGGACGTGACACGCCGCCATCATGCCCAACGGCGAAGAAACGTTGTGGGGAGCCATCGGAATGTAATGCGCATCTGCCATATCGGCTATTCGTTTTGCCTCGGCGATGCCGCCCACCTTCGACAGATCAGGCATAATGACATCAACGGCTTTCCTGGAAAATAGCTCCAAAAATTCGTAGCGCGTATAGTGATTTTCGCCAGTGCAAATGACCGTGCTGCTGGACGCCCGTACCTGCGCCAACGCGTCAATATTCTCGGCTGGCACAGGCTCCTCCAGCCACATTAGACGCAGCGGTTCGACAGCTTTTGCCAACGTAATTGCCGACGGTAGATCAAACTGACCGTGACAGTCAATTGCCAGATCGGTTTCGTCGCCAAGCGCCTCGCGCAGCCCCTGGATCAGTCGGATAATATAAGTCATCTCCCTGGCATCGGCTGTCCAGTTATAGGGATCGGATTTGTTCGACCCGATGTTGTCCACGTCAAACTTGACCGCGCTGAAATTCTGCCCCACGACTTGCAGGGCTTTATCACAATAGGCCTGCAAATCGTCCGTTTCGCCCGCATGGCAGTCAGCATAAAGGCGAATCTTTTCTCGGAACTTGCCGCCGAGCAGTTTATAGATCGGCACGCCGAGCGCCTTGCCCATAATATCATAGAGGGCGTTGTCTATACCTGTCAGCGCAAAGATTAAGGGTGCGCTTGTCGAACCGCCATAGCGACCACCACGCCGCAGCTTTTCATAGATCAGATTGACGTTGAACGGGTCTTCGCCAATCAATCGCGGCTTTATGGCCAGAATTGCCTCTTTCGTCGCAAAACCGGAATAGCCAGGGCCGCCGGAGTTACATTCCCCGGTGCCAACAATGCCTTCATCGGTATAAACACGCACAAAAGTCCAGACACTACCGCCGCTATGTGGCTCCTGGCGCCCGATAACGCAGGCTTGAACATCTGTGATTTTCATAAAGGTCTTTCTTGCAAGGCACAATGCCGAATATAGTATGATTAGCCTTTTACGCTACCCGCCGTTAAACCTTCAACCAAATACCGTTGCGCGTAAATGTAGGCGATGACTACTGGAATAGCCATCAGCAGCGAAGCCGCCATGAGCTGGCCCCAGGGATAGATGTCACCAAATACCAGAAGTTGGAGCCCAACGGGCAGCGTCTTGAGATTGTCGCTCGTGATAAATACAAACGCGAACAGGAACTCATTCCAGGCATTGGTGAAGGCAAACAACGTGACGGAAAGTAGGGCCGGTGCTGCCAGCGGTAAGGTTACGCGGCGGAAGGCGCCCAATCGGCTGGCACCATCGATCATCGCAGCTTCCTCCACTTCGACTGGAATGGAGCGGAAATAGCCGATCATCACCCAGGTCGCAAAAGGCATTAGAAAAGTCGGATATGTCAGGATCAGCGCCCCATACGTGTTGATAATGCCCAGGTCTGTCAGGATACGATAGAGTGGAATGAACAGTAAGGAACCTGGCAGCAGATAGGTGATGAGGAGCAACGTCGTCAATAAGCCACCGCCGAGAAATTTCAGGCGCGCGAGGGCGTAAGCTGCTAGCGCGGCCACTGTAACTGAAAGCGCTGTGCTGGTCGTTGCCACGATGACTGTGTTGCGAAACCAGGTCAGAAACGGTGTATTAAACAGCAACGCGCGGTGTTGATCCAACGTCCAGGGATTGGGCCAAAAAATTGAGCTAAATTGCTGAATTTGCAGATCTGTCTTGAAGGACGTGATAAAAATCCAGTAGAACGGGAACAATACAAAAAAGAAAGCTGGCAACAGCAGCAGCAGGCGCCATGTGGTACCGACTCGTTCACGCTGCGCACGATTCAGCCATTGTTCATCACCCCTATGGGGAACAATTATCCTGGCTACTCGCGCCAGCCCTGCCGAAATCCACTCAACGGGCAAAAAGATGATATCCAGTATTATCCCAAGTGCTCGCCCCAGTGAGGCAAGCGCACGATCCATGCGGGTTACGCTGGCGGAACTGCGAACGCTTTCATCAGGCCGTAGAAGTCGCGCCAGAATAAAAATCAGCACCGCCATGAAGGGTGCCATGCTAAAGGCAGTTGCAGCGCCAGGCCCAAAGCGTAAACCGATTATCGCCTTTTCATAAGCAAGGATTGAAAACAGCCGTGTTGCGCCGCCTGGCCCGCCGCCCGTCATCAGGTAGACCAATCCAAAGGTATTGAAGGTCGTGATAAACGAAAGTAGCACTGTTACGATGATGACGTAGCGCAGCCCAGGTAAAGTGACGTACCGAAAACGCTGTATTGCATTCGCCCCATCCACTTCAGCGGCTTCGTACTGCTCCTGATCGATTGCCTTAAGGCCAGCCAGCAGAAGAATCACATAAAATGGAATACCTTTCCATACGTTGACAGCGATCACACTGGGCATTGCCAGGCCCGGTTCAGCAAGCCAGGCCACAGGGTGATTGATTAGCCCCAACTGCATCAGAATCGGGTTGAGGCCGCCAAATATTGGGTCGTAGATACTACGCCAGGCCAGTGCCGTGACCACTTCGGGGACAATCCAGGGAAGCAGTATCAGGCCAGTCAATATGTTACGAAAAGGCAGGCGTCCATTGAGCAGCAAGGCAATTGCCATGCCGACGACGAACTTAATGCAGACAGAAGATACTGTGAAGTTAATGGTGTTCTTGATCGAATTGATAAAATCGGGGTCTTGCAACAGCCGCGCGTAGTTCGCGAGCCCTACATACTGGTCGCTTCGTGTAACAACAGAGTGGGTGGTCATGCTAAGCAAGATGGCATTGATGAAAGGCCAGAAGATAAATCCAGCCATAATAACAACAATTGGTAGGATAAAGGGTATCGCCACCTTCCAATCACGACCGAGCAGCGCGTCAAATCGCCTTGAACTCAGGAGGGGAGCCCGTCTCAACAACGGTCTGGCTATATCCAGTTCCACTGGTTCATTCATAATCTATTTCTCTCAGTAAATATTCTTTAGTTATTAGAGCAGAGAGAGCGGGAAGGGCCGCCCTCTCTGGTGACAGAAACGATTCGGCGATCAGCTTTGTGGAACGCCGCCTTCTTCAAAGATTTGCACGATTTTATCATGCGCATCCTTGACAGCATCCTTGACGCTCATCCCGTTGGCGATGACATTGGACATCATCTGGCTGGGGATTGACGCAGCAATGATTTGATCGACCAATGCGGTCGGCTTCGCCGGATGAGAGTTGCCGTAGTAGATCACGGGGTTGAACATGACCTCTTTGAGGACACTAAAATTCGGGTCTGCACCGAGAAGATCCTCCGTCCAGAGGTTCTTGTATGCGGGCAGGAACAAGCCGCCGCCAAGTTTCGCCATCGGCGTGAAATTCGCTGGATCAAGTAAATTCAGGATCAACTCCTTCGCCACATCCTGGTTCTTGGCGCCCTTGAAGATCGTCAACCAACCGCTGGTGCCTGCTTCTAACCGCCGTCCATCTTTAGTCTTAGGCCCATGGATCAGCGCAGTCTCCTCAAAGACAGGATTTTTATCCGCCTTTGCCTTGTCGTAGATACTTAACTGATTCAACGTCAGCGCGATGGTTCCAGCCAGATAGGCTTCATTGTTGCTGGGGTCTGTCCAGCTTTGGATACCCGGCGGCAGCATGGGCTTGTACTTATCGCTGGTATAGGTTTCCTTCAACCATTCAACCGCCGCGATGGTCTCAGGCGAATTGAAAACGACTTTCTTGCCGGACTCGTCGGTGAAACTTCCACCAAAGCCCTGGATGCAGGCGACAATAAGGCCATGCCCGTCGCCGCTCCTGTTGACGGTCATACCCCAACCCCACATCTTCTTATCGGGGTTGGAAACTTTAAGTGCGGCATCACGGTATTCATCCCAGGAACCCAGGGATTTTACGTCGATACCCGCTGCATCAAAGACATCTTTGCGAGCGTACCAGGTACCTGCAACGCTGATATAGGGTACGGCCCACCACTTGCCATCGAGCTTGGCATAAAATTCAGCAGTGGCTGGAACCACATCGCCGTAAAGGCTCACTGCTTTTGCAACGAGATCGGACATGTCTTCCACGATGTCCTGATCGTGCATTTGTAAAATACTAATTGTATGATAGCCCAGGTCGGGCGGATTTCCGGCTTTCACAGCAGCGACCATCTTTGCCATAAAGTCGCCGAATGCTTCCGGGTTGGCCGTGGAAATATCGAGTTTGACGCCCTTGGCTGCTGCGAACTTGGTTACATCGTCCTGGAAAAGCTGCTGAACTTCCTTAAAGTATTCAGTTTTATGAATGACGGTAAGCTGCCCTTCCGCGCCTTGAGGCAACGGCATCGGGGTCGAGGTTGGCGCAGGTGTAGGAGTGGCAGTGGCATCTGCCAGCACGGCGGGCACTCTAAGTCCGGTTGCGACCAGGCCAGCGCCAGCGGCGGTTGCTGCGGCCAGAAAATCTCTACGGCTTATCTTCTTCTTGTTCACGATTTCGTCTCCTGGCTAGAAAAAGTCCAAAATTATTGAACGCTAATTGAAAATCTTTTGCCCGAAGACCTCCTTTACTACCAATTGAGAACAGAGACGCAGCGACTCTCCCTGCCTCTAACTTTCTTGAGCGTCTAGGGATGAACGCTCTGGTAACATAGCACCCTTAACCCTGGCTCATCTGGCACGCAAGTTAGTTCAATATTTGGACATTGTGATTAAAAAATGAGCAGTATTCAGCGTAACATTGAAGTGGAAGTCTGTCAACCGAAGCGCGGCATAAGTAGCCTTTAAATGGACTAAACTGGTTAATACGTGGTGTATATTTTGACAAACGTGTAATCGAATTTGTACAATCGAGTTGCTCAATAAATGAACAATCGTTCGTCTAGAAAATTAAACTGCAAATTGTATGAGTCAGTCCGTTCAAGACAAAATTGATCCCAACTTTTCAGGAACAGTCATCAAAGCGCTCGACGTTCTAGAGTGTCTCGGAGTG